>NZ_CP138989.1:0-182500 GCF_044594645.1 Algibacter sp. R77976 | reverse complement strand
CGAGTCTGAATAGGGCGCTTAGTTAGTAGTGGTAGACGCGAAACCGTGTGATCTACCCATGGGCAGGTTGAAGCAGTAGTAACATACTGTGGAGGACCGAACGGATATACGTTGAAAAGTGTTCCGATGACCTGTGGGTAGGGGTGAAAGGCCAATCAAACTCGGAAATAGCTCGTACTCCCCGAAATGCATTTAGGTGCAGCGTTGATTTATAGTTTTATAGAGGTAGAGCTACTGATTGGATGCGGGGGCTTCACCGCCTACCAATTCCTGACAAACTCCGAATGCTATAAAATGTTAATCAGCAGTGAGGGCATGGGTGCTAAGGTCCATGTCCGAGAGGGAAAGAACCCAGACCATCAGCTAAGGTCCCAAAATATATGTTAAGTTGAACTAACGAGGTTGAACTGCTTTGACAGCTAGGATGTTGGCTTGGAAGCAGCCATTCATTTAAAGAGTGCGTAACAGCTCACTAGTCGAGCGGTTCGGCATGGATAATAATCGGGCATAAACATATTACCGAAGCTATGGGATAGAAATATCGGTAGGGGAGCATTGTAGTGTCGTCGAAGGTGTGCTGTGAGGCATGCTGGAGAAGCTACAAAAGAAAATGTAGGCATAAGTAACGATAATGCGGGCGAGAAACCCGCACGCCGAAAGACTAAGGTTTCCTCAGCTATGCTAATCAGCTGAGGGTTAGTCGGGACCTAACGCGAACCCGAAAGGGGTAGTGGATGGACAACAGGTTAATATTCCTGTACCTGCTCTCATTAAAAGTGACGGAGGTGTGAATTTGGTGCGTACTGACGGAATAGTACGTTGAAGCGAGTAGTGATACCGCGATAGTACACTGAGACTTCGGTCAAGGTGATAATCCAGAGTAGCAACTTCCAAGAAAAGCAAGAGAAGCAGCCCGTACCCTAAACCGACACAGGTAGTTGGGATGAGAATTCTAAGGCGCTCGAGAGATTCATGGCTAAGGAATTAGGCAAAATAGACTCGTAACTTCGGGAGAAGAGTCGCCACCCTTCGGGGTGGCCGCAGTGAAAAGGTCCAGGCGACTGTTTATCAAAAACACAGGGCTATGCTAAATTGAAAGATGACGTATATGGCCTGACACCTGCCCGGTGCTGGAAGGTTAAGTGGAGGGTTTAGAAGTTTACTTCGAAGATCTCAAATGAAGCCCCAGTAAACGGCGGCCGTAACTATAACGGTCCTAAGGTAGCGAAATTCCTTGTCGGGTAAGTTCCGACCTGCACGAATGGTGCAACGATCTGGACACTGTCTCAGCCATGAGCTCGGTGAAATTGTAGTATCGGTGAAGATGCCGATTACCCGCTGTGGGACGAAAAGACCCCGTGCACCTTTACTATAGCTTAGTATTGGTTTTGGATAAGTAATGTGTAGGATAGGTGGGAGACTTTGAAGTGGCGTCGCTAGGCGTTGTGGAGTCATTGTTGAAATACCACCCTTTGCTTATCTAGAGTCTAACCTTCGTAGAAGGGACAGTGCTTGGTGGGTAGTTTGACTGGGGTGGTCGCCTCCAAAAGAGTAACGGAGGCTTCTAAAGGTTCCCTCAATACGGTTGGTAATCGTGTGTAGAGTGCAATGGCATAAGGGAGCTTGACTGAGAGACCTACAAGTCGATCAGGTACGAAAGTAGAGCATAGTGATCCGGTGGTTCCGCATGGAAGGGCCATCGCTCAAAGGATAAAAGGTACGCCGGGGATAACAGGCTGATCTCCCCCAAGAGCTCATATCGACGGGGGGGTTTGGCACCTCGATGTCGGCTCGTCACATCCTGGGGCTGGAGAAGGTCCCAAGGGTTGGGCTGTTCGCCCATTAAAGTGGCACGCGAGCTGGGTTCAGAACGTCGTGAGACAGTTCGGTCTCTATCTACAGTGGGCGTTAGAAATTTGAGTGGATCTGACTCTAGTACGAGAGGACCGAGTTGGACTAACCTCTGGTGTATCTGTTGTTCCGCCAGGAGCATTGCAGAGTAGCTACGTTGGGAAGGGATAAGCGCTGAAAGCATATAAGCGCGAAACCCACCACAAGATGAGATTTCTTTAAAGGGTCGTGGGAGATTACCACGTTGATAGGCTATAGGTGTAAAGGCAGTAATGTCATAGCCGAGTAGTACTAATAACCCATAGGCTTATTGTACGCCTGTTTTTTTACATAAGTTCAATATTATTACAAATCATGTCTCTTATTTTCAATATGTTAAGATATTTGTTCCGATTTTAATCGGAACGCTGAGACTGGAAGTGAAAACTAACAGTCAGCAGCTATAACTTAAGGTGGTTATAGCGATGGGGCTCACCTCTTACCATTCCGAACAGAGAAGTTAAGCCCATTTGCGCCGATGGTACTACATTTGTGGGAGAGTAGGTCGTTGCCTTTTTTAATCCCGATTCTAACGAATCGGGATTTTTTGTTTTAAAGCAGTTTTTTAACTGTATAATCCTTATTAATTTAATTGGTGAGGATTTTTTTTGTTCTAAACTTAAATGATTGGTTTAGATTTGAATATATTTTGGTAAAACTAATTGTTAGCTACTAAGGGAGCGATAGTAGTGGTAAACTTTTGTGAAACTTCCTTAAAATGTAGAAGTAGAGTCATATGAAGTATTATAATTTATATATAGCGAGTAACATATAGGGTAATTTAAAAAGCATTAAGGGTATTTAATTTTTCCTATACAATAATCAGGAAAATAATTAAGTTTAAAGGTAAAATTATAGAAAGTATTAAAAACAAAAAATCCCGTAAACCTAAGTTTCGGGATTTTTTTGTGGTACCTCCAGGAATCGAACCAGGGACACAAGGATTTTCAGTCCTTTGCTCTACCAACTGAGCTAAGGTACCTCGCCAAAGCGGTTGCAAATATATATTCATTTTTGTTATTCGCCAAACTAATAACGTAAAAAATTGTATTATTTTATTAAAAAATATAAGTTAGCGTTACTAACTAATTTATAATTAATATTATAGCTTAACATAGAATAGTTATTGTAACTCATTTTGTAATTTTATACTTTTGAAAAATATGAATTTAATTATAGATGTTGGTAATTCTTTTGTAAAACTAGCTGTTTTTAATGATGAAGAATTGATTTATAAAGTTGTTGTTAAGCTTAATGATGTTATTGATGAAGTTAATTTAATAAATCGTAAATATCCTTTAATAAAAAAAGCCATTGTTTCATCTGTTGGTAGGCTTACAAAGAAAGATATAAGTTTAATTGACAATAATTTTGATTTATTAATATTAGATACAGAAATAAATCTACCTTTTGTAAACTGTTATAAAACGCCAAAGACATTAGGAGTAGATAGAATCGCATTGGTTTGCGGTTCTATTAGACAGTTTTCTAATGAAAATGTACTTATTATTGATGCAGGTACATGTATTACTTATGATTTTATAAATTCTAATAATGAATATTTAGGAGGGGCTATTTCACCAGGTATTCGCTTGCGCTATAAATCTTTAAATAATTTAACTGCAAATTTACCGTTATTAGAATCAGAAATGCCTAAACATATTATTGGTGGTTCTACTAATGAATCCATACATTCAGGTGTTATATTTGGAGTATTAAATGAAATTGAAGGCGTTTTAGAAACATATAAACATAAATATTCAGATTTAACAGTAATTTTAACAGGAGGAGATACTAAATTCTTGTCTAAACAATTAAAAAGTAGCATATTTGCCAATCCTAATTTTCTTTTAGAAGGTTTAAACTTTATTTTACAATTTAACTCAAACGAATGATAAAAAAACTTGTATTAGTTTTTATTGCAATAATTGCGATTAGCAGTTATGGACAACAAGGAACAACGTCTCCTTATTCTTTTTACGGTATTGGAAGTTTAAAATTTAAAGGAACTGTAGAGAATAGAAGTATGGGAGGTATTAGTGTGTATAATGATAGTATTCACATTAATTTACGTAACCCAGCTTCTTATGCTGGAGAAAACTTAGAGATGTGGGGAGGAGAAAGTAGACCTGTAAAGTTTGCGGTTGGAGGTACTTATTCTAGTAATAATCTCAAGACTGATGAAAGTAGTGCTAATGCGTCATCCTCGACGTTTGATTATCTAGCTATTAATATACCATTAGGTAAATTTGGGTTTGGATTTGGGTTATTACCATATACTTCTGTAGGTTATAAATTAGAATCCATAGAAGATGATAATATCCAGAATCAGTATGAAGGTGAAGGTGGGGTTAACAAAGCTTTTCTTGGTTTTGGTTACCAATTAGCTAAAGGTTTAAATATTGGTGTTGATTTTCAATATAATTTTGGAAACACTCAAAATAGTATAATTAACTATCAATATTCTGATGGTATTCCAATTAGTTATCAATCAAAAGAATATAATAGATCTGACTTAAGTGGTTTGAATTTAAATTTTGGACTTTCCTATAAAACTATGATTGATCAAAAATTAGAGATAGTTTCTAGTATGTCTTTTACTCCAGAAAGTACTTTAATATCTAAAAATGAAAGATCTATTTCTGCTATAGCCATTACTTCTAGTGGGCAAGAAGGAGTAAGTAATACTATAGATATTGATTTATCTGCTTTAGGTTTAGAAGAAACAGATTTAGTTATGCCTTCAAAATTTTCTTTTGGAGCAGGAATTGGAGAACCTAGAAAATGGTTTATAGGGGCAGAAACAACTTTTGTAAAAACAAGTGAATTTTCTAATGAATTATTTAGTAATAATATTGAAACTACTTATGAAGATGCATATGCTTTATCTATAGGAGGCTTTTATATTCCTCAATACAATTCATTCAGAAATTATTTAAAAAGAGTTGTTTATAGGGCTGGTTTTAGAACGGAAGAAACTGGATTAGTTATAAAAGGAGAGTCAATTAAAGAGTTTGGCATATCTTTTGGAGTAGGTATACCAGTTGGCGATACTAGATTATTATCAAACGCTAATTTAGGTTTTGAATTTGGCCAACGTGGAACAAAAAGTAGTAATTTAATTCAAGAGAATTTTATTAATTTACAATTAAGTTTATCTTTGAACGATAGATGGTTCCAGAAACGAAAGTATGATTAACAACACAAAATTATTATCATGAAAACAAAAATTACATTATTATTAACTTTTTTATTTATTGGGTTAAACTTTGGTTTTGCGCAACAAGATGAAGAGTGTATGACTAAACTATCTATATTCCATGAATATACTAAAGCTAAGAACTACGATGCAGCTTACGAGCCATGGATGGCTGTAAGAAATAAGTGCCCTAAGTTTAACAACGCTATTTATGTAGATGGAGAAAAGATTTTAGAGCATAAAATTGATAAAGCAACAGGTACTGATAAAGTTGCGCTTATTAACGATCTTTTAAAGCTATGGGAACAAAGAGCTGAGTATTTTGCAAGTAAAACTCCTAAAGGAGAGTATGCTGCTCAAGCTGCCCAGTTAATGTATGATAATAGAGAGACATTAGGTAAATCAAATGAAGAATTATACAATAGTTTTGATTCAGCTTATAAATTGGATAAAGCTTCATTTACAAACCCAAAAAGTTTATATACTTACTTTTCTTTAATGGTAGATTTGTATGATGCTGGTAAAAAACCTGCTTCAGATTTATTTAATAAATATGACGATATTGTTGAGAAAGTTGAAGATGAAGTTAAAAATTATTCTGGAAAATTAAATAAACTTATTGAAAAGGAAGATGCTGGAACAGCATTAACAAGTAAAGAAGGTAAATATAAAAGGTTTTACGAAAGTTATTTAAAAGCTTACGATCAAATTTCTGGTAGTGTTGATGCAAAATTAGGTGGAAGAGCTAATTGTGAAAACTTAATTCCTTTATACCAAAAAGATTTTGAAGAGAATAAAAACAATGCGGTTTGGTTACAAAGAGCAGCAGGTAATATGTCAGGGAAAGATTGTACTGATGATCCTTTATTCTTTAAGTTAGTAAATGCTTATCATGAAATTAGTCCTTCTGCTAATTCTGCCTTTTACTTAGGTATATTAAAAGATAAAGAAGGTAATTCAAGTGAGGCTATATCTTTTTACAAGCAAGCTATTTCTTTAGAAACAGATAGCTTCAAAAAAGCTAAGCTTAATAACAGAATCGGATTAAAATTAAAATCTAGAGGAAGTTATGGTCAAGCAAGAAGTTTCTTTAGAGAAGCATTAAAGTTAAATCCATCAAATGGTCGTCCGTATTTATCAATTGCAGCTATGTATGCTAAGAGTGCTAATAATTGTGGGCAAAGTAATTTTGATAAAAGAGCGGTATATTGGTTAGCAGCAGCCGAAGCTAGAAAAGCAGCACGTGTTGATCCTACACAAAAGAAAAACGCTGCAAAATCTGTAGCAAATTACAATGCTAAAGCACCACAAAAATCTGAGATTTTTAGCTCAGGTAGAGCAGGAGAAACCATTAAAATTGGTTGTTGGATTGGAGCTTCTGTTACAGTACCAAGTATCTAATGAGAAAAAACATTTCATATAATATATTTAACATAGTCACAATATTTATTGTGACTATGTTTTTTTCATGTAATGATAGTTTTAAACAAATACAAAAAATAGGTATTTCAGAAAACGAACCTATAGGAGAAGATTATAATGTTAATCTAAAGTATACCGACTCTGGTAGAGTATCGGCAAATTTAATTAGTACTAAAGTGTTAGATTATACTAACAGAGATTTTCCTTTTCATCAGTTTACAGAAGGTGTTACCCTTTATATTTATGATAAGGATAATAAAAAAAGTACCATTAAAGCAGATAATGCTTTTGTTTATGAAAACACAGATTTAATTGATATGCAAGATAACGTTGTTATAACGACGCATGACAATAGAGTTTTAAAAACAGAGCAATTATTCTACGATCAGAAAAAAGAATGGTTTTCTACAAATAAACCGGTTAGTTTTAAAACCGATCAAGATCTTATAAACGGTAATGGTTTTGATTCTAATAAAGATTTCTCAAATGCTGAAGTTCTTGAAGTAACAGGTATTATTACTTTAGAAGATTAATTGAAAAATATTTCCTTGGAGGAATACGACAAGGTTTCAGTTGAAATTGTCATTCCAATAAAAATGGGAATCTAAATATAATATCCTCTCTCAATTTTAATTATCTTTATACTCTATATAAACAGACTCTAAACATGAAATATTCTAAAATTTTTCAATACGCTTATATTGTTTTTGCTGTATTATTTATATACGATGGCATTTCAAAATGGGGAGATGGTACAAACCGTGCTTATCTTTCATTAGGACTGGCAGCTTTAGCTATTTTCATGTATTTTTTTAGAAGAAAATTTAGTAAGAAATTTGAAAATAAGGATAACCCTAAATAAATGAGCCTTTATGTTATCATCATAATTGTATCATTAGTACTCTCGGCATTTTTCTCTGGGATGGAAATTGCATACGTATCTTCAAATAAAATTCATATTGAAATCGAGAAAAAGCAAGAGGGCATTCTTGCTAAAGTATTAACCAGACTTACAGCAAAACCGTCAAAATTTATAACTACAATGCTTATTGGAAACAATATTGCCTTAGTTATTTATGGGTTTTTTATGGGAGATTTATTGGTTAATTGGTTTCAAACCTTAATACCCTCTTCTTATCCTTTTGTAGATTATTTGTTGACAGATTTAAGTTTGCTAAGTCAAACTATAATTTCAACATTGGTAATTTTAATAACAGCAGAGTTTTTACCTAAAGTGTTTTTTCAAATTTATGCGAACACCTTAATTAAAGCATTGGCTATTCCGGCTTATATATTTTATTTGTTATTTACTTTTATTTCAGATTTTGTGATTTGGATTTCAGATTTTGTATTGAAAGTATTCTTTAAAACTGAGGGTGATCAAATTCAACTTGCATTTACCAAAGTAGAACTTGGTAATTATATTAGTGAACAAATGGAATCGGTTCAGGAACAAGATGATGTTGATACCGAAATACAAATATTTCAAAATGCTTTAGAGTTTTCAGATGTAAAAGCGCGCGAGGTTATGGTTCCTAGAACAGAGATTATTGCTGTTGAAATTAACGATACTGTAAAATCCTTAAACACTTTGTTTACTGAAACTGGACGAACAAAAATATTAGTATATAAAGATACTATTGATGATGTTTTAGGCTATGTGCACTCATTCGAGCTTTTTAAAAAAGCAAAGAATATTAAGTCTATGATGATGCCAGTTGAATATGTTCCAGAAACGGTACTTATTAAAGATGTACTAAGCGTGCTTACTAAAAAACGGAGAAGTATATCTGTTGTTTTAGATGAATATGGCGGTACTTCTGGTATTATGACTGTCGAGGATATTGTTGAAGAATTGTTTGGTGAAATTGAAGATGAACATGATTCTGTAGATTTAATAGAAGTAACTCTTGAAGATGATTTATATAAATTTTCAGCAAGGTTAGAGGTTGATTATATTAATGAAACTTATAAGCTAAATCTTCCTGAAAGCGAAAATTACGAAACCCTTGGAGGCTTGATTGTGAATCATACCGAAGAGATTCCTACTCAGAATGATATCGTTAAAATAGATACTTTTCAGTTTACAATTTTAGAAGTTTCTAACACTAAAATTGATATGGTAGAAGTTAAAGTACTTGAAGAAGATTAGTATTAAGCCGCAGCCCCAGCTGTAGTATTCAGATTAATTAGCAAAAGGTTTTAAGTCAAAATTCGGTTTGTGAAATTTAAATGATTATTCAAAAAAATTATTTTAAAACTAGAAACAGCTTAACAACATACAGCTCTACAACAAACAAGATAACAAATAGTAAATAACCCTTTTATTATTGAATAGAAAATGGTATTTTCGCGCACGATATTTTTGTCAGTTTAATACAATTGGCAGCAACTAAACAAGTAATTCCAACAACGGATTTAAAAATTTAATTTACAGATGGCAGTTTTAAATAAAATAAGACAACGATCACTATTCTTAATATTAATTATAGCGTTAGCGCTATTCTCTTTTGTATTAGCAGATTTATTTAAAAATAGCGATGCATTAACTTCTAAATCGCAAAACATTGTTGCAACTATAAACGGTAAGGATATTACTCGTGAAGGTTTTATGCAAAAAGTAGAGCAGTTACAAAGACAAATGGGGCCAAGTGCTACTAATACGCAAGTAATGAATAGAGTATGGGAGCAAGAGGTTAGACAAGCTGTTATGGAAACTCAGTTTGATGAGTTAGAAATATCTGTAGAGAAAGATCAAATGAGAGACTTACTTAAAACGTCTTTGGCTACAAACCAAAACTTTTTAAATGAAGCAGGTCTTTTCGATGAGAATAAAATGAATGAGTACATCGCTAACTTAAAAGAAACGTCTCCTGCAGGTTTTGAAAGTTGGGTTAACTATGAAAAGCAAGTTGCTTCAACTGCATTAAACCAAAACTATTTTAATATGGTTAAGGCTGGTTTAACAGGAACACTTGCAGAAGGTAAACTAGATCATGAATTAGAAGGGAATAAAGTAGATATTAAATATGTACAAGTTAATTTTTCTACTATTCCAGATAGTACTGTTCAAGTAACAAAATCTGATATTACTAGTTATATAAACGAAAATAAGAATCAATATAAAGTTGAAGCTTCAAGAGATATTCGTTTTGTAGAATTTAAAGAAGTAGCTTCAGTTGAAGATGAAAACGCAATTAAAGCAGAATTAAACTCATACGTTAATGGTCAATTAGTAGATGAAAGAGGGGCTAAAGATGTTATAGTTGCTTTTTCTAAAGTTGAAAATAATGAAGAGTATATTAACTCAATTGCTGCATCAGATATAAAGTTTGATGAGCGATTTGTTTTTAAATCTAGCTTACCAACAGAAGCTGCAGATGCTATCTATAATTTGAATGAAGGTGAAGTATATGGACCATATAAACATGATGGCGCTTTTAAAGTAACTAAAGTAATCGCTGTTAAACAAATACCAGATTCTGCAAAAGTAAGACATATATTAATTCCTTTTAAAGGAGCTCAAAGTGCAGGGCCAGATGTAACAGTAACCGAAGCACAAGCTAAAGTGACTGCAGATAGTTTATTGAGTGTACTTAAAAGAAATCGTTCAAAATTCCCTGAGTTTGTTAAGGAGTTCTCTTCAGATCAAGGAAGTGTAGCGAAAGAAGGACGTTACGATTGGCACCCATACAACACTATGGTACCTGAATTTAATGATTTTGAATTTGAAGGTAAAAAAGGAGATTTAGGTGTCGTTAAAACAGTATTTGGATTTCATATTATAGAGATTGAAGGACAAAAAAATAAAACTAAAGCGGTACAAGTTGGAACTATCGCTAGAAAAATTGAGCCATCTGAAACTACTACCGATAAAGTATTTAGAGATGCATCAAATTTTGAAATTAAAGCAGGAGAGGGAGACTTTGAGGCACTTGCAAAAGAGAAAAAATATACTTTAAGACCTGTTAATGGAATTAAAGTTTTAGATGAAAATATTCCAGGTGTTGGGAATCAAAGACCAATTGTACGTTGGACTTTTGAAGAAGATGCTGAAGTGGGAGATATTAAACGTTTTAATGTTACCAATGGATATGTTATTGCACAGTTAGTTGCTAAGCATGAAGCTGGATTAATGTCTGCTGATGATGCTACAGCAAAAGTATTGCCTATTATTAGAAAAGAGAAAAAAGCAAAACTAATTAGGGATAGAGTTTCTGCTAGTACTTTAGAAGATTTAGCTGCTGCTGAAAATACTAATGTAAGAACGTCTAATGGGATTACCATGAAAAACCCGACTATTTCTGGAGGCGGAAGAGAGCCATTGGTTATTGGATCTGCGTTTGGATTAAATGAAGGTGAAACGTCTGGATTGATTGACGGTACTAATGGTGTTTATATGGTACAGGTTACTAAAATCACTCCTGCTGTAGAGTTAGACAACTATCAAGCAGCTGCTAACAGAATAGAGCAACAAAAAGCTAATACGGTTAATACTAAACTATATAATGCTTTAAAAGAGGCAGCTGAGATTGAAGATAATAGAGCTTCAACTCAAGTACAATAGAAGAAACAAATAAATTGTAAATAAAAAAAGCATCGTGTAAAACGATGCTTTTTTTATTTACAATACCATATTTGAATAAGGGATTATAGTTTTATATCCTCTATTTTTAAAATAATCATTTGGATTATGTCTTGAAGCTATCATTATAAAATCTCCACCCCAGGCGCCAAGGCTCTTAATAGCGCCATCAAAATCTTTAAATAATAAGTCTTTAACAGTAGTTTGTTTCGTAATGTTTGATATTATGGTTTCATGCTGAATCATTAATTCCTGAAAGTCTTCTAGAGATTTACAAGTAATCATTTTTAGAGTTATTTTATTTATAGCCTCTATAGCAGATTTTGCATGTTCTTTGTTTTCGTGATAATGCTTTATACCATCTCTACTATTTTGTTTTTTATTTAAATGAACAAAATAAAGGTGTTCTTTAAATATAGGATCAAAATCTACAGTTTCAACTACTCTTTTGTTATCCTTAAATTGATTGGAAATATTATTATTAGTGTTTAGCTGATAAGTTATAGCTGTGTCATGTTGAGCGCAAGCAATATCATAACCACTACCTCCAAAAGTTTTTTCTAAAAGTTTATAAGCATCAATATTTGCCCATTGTGCTATATTGTTTATTAATGTTGAAGATGTGCCAAGTCCCCAGTTTTTTGGAAACTCTAAATGTGTTTCAATTTTAAGGCCTTTATCTTCAATTAAAAACTCTGGATTTAAATCTTTAACCGCATTTAAAATCTGAATCAATCGTTTTGAGATATCATCATTATAATTATCCTTCAGCTTAAAATCATTTTCAAACCAAATGGTTTTTGTTTCATCAAAACTTCTCCAAACTAATGTATTTTGTTCCGCAGATTCAATAACTAATGATTGACCAAATTTTGTTGGAATAGCCAACGATAAAGCACCATCTAGAACAACATATTCTCCAGATAGTAAAAGTTTTCCGTGGCTATAGAAGGTTTTATTTTTCACTTGAAACCCTTAATTTGTTTAATGCTTCGATTACGGCAGAATGTGTTACGGTGTTATTTTTGAAGTGTTCAGTTAAAGTTAACTTTTCTTCAGCATTAGCTTCAAATTGGTTTAATATATTCATTAAGTGCATCTTCATATGTCCTTGCTGAATACCTGTTGTTGTAAGCGATCGTAAAGCAGCAAAATTTTGTGCTAATCCTGCAACAGCAACAATTTGCATAAGTTCTTTTGCTGAAGGCTTGTGTAATAATTCTAAGGCTAATTTTACTAAAGGATGTAAACCTGTAAGCCCACCAACAGTTCCTAACGCTAAAGGTATTTCCATCCAAAAGGTGAAAATGCCATGTTCAACCTTGGCGTGTGTTAAACTACTATAACGTCCTTTTCTCGAAGCATAGGCGTGCACTCCCGCTTCAACCGCTCTAAAATCATTTCCTGTGGCTAATACAACGGCGTCAATACCATTCATAATACCCTTGTTATGTGTTACTGCTCTGTATGGCTCAATTTCAGCAATATTTACCGCTTGTATAAATTTGTTTGCAAAATCTTTACCGGAAAAATTATTGCCTTCACCTAACTCCTCAACCGGACAACTTACTTCTGCACGAACTAAACAATCTGGAACGTAATTAGAGAGAATACTCATTATGATATCAATTTGTTGTTCACTTTCAGAAAACAAATCAAAAGTTAAAGCTTCATTTTTAAACGTTTTTGCAAATTGCTCTAAACACGAGTTTATAAAGTTGGCTCCCATCGCATCTAAAGTTTCAAAAGATGCGTGTAATTGATAATAGTTATCAATATCCGAAGTTTTATCGCGTAATTCAATATCTAGAATGCCACCACCACGTTTTTTCATGTTTTTTGTGATAGCTTCAGTATCTTCAATAAGTTTAGATTTTACGTAACCGAAATATTGTTTTAGTTTTTCAAAATCGCCTTTGTAAATAAAATGAACTTGCCCAATTTTTGTTGTTGAAATCACTTTGGTTTTAAAGCCACCTCGTTCTAGCCAAAACTTGGCAGCTTTACTAGCAGCTGCAACTACCGAGCTTTCTTCGATAGCCATTGGTATGGTGTAAAGCGTTTCGTTTATTAAAAAATTTGGTGCTACGCCAAGTGGCAAATAGTAGTTTGATATTGTGTTTTCTATAAATTCATCATGTAACTGTTGAAGATTATCGTTTGTATTCCAATATTGTTTTAAAATAGCCTTAGCATCTTCTGCATTTGAAAAGTAAGTATCGACAATCCAATCAATTTTTTTTGATTTTGATAATTTTGAAAAACCAGCAATAGTTTTGCTCATGTGTATAAGATTTTGCAGAGCAAATATACTACTCTTGGTATGAATATTTAAAATCTATTAAAAACCGAGTTATTTAAGTGTTAATAAATACGGTTTTTTGCGTAATTTTTAGTAAACTTGACATCATTTTGTGAAAAAAACACCCTTTTTAACTAAACGTCCATAATCGACTAATTTTTTTATTGATATAGAGTTGTTTAGACGTAATTTAGGTTTTTTAAACAATTTATTTAACTGCAATAAACATATGAAATACACGCTTTACTTTTGTCTATTTGTTTCAACAATTTTATCTGCCCAAACAAGTACAATTTCACTTGAGGATATATGGAAAGATGGTACATTTAGAACGGAACGTTTGGATGCCTTACACTCCATGAATAATGGTCAAGAATATTCAGTTTTAAATTTTGACAGAGCATCAAGGAGTACATCAATTGATATTTATGATTATAAGACTTTAGAAAAAGTTAAGACTTTAGTAAGCTCAGCAGACTTAGAAGCTATTCCATATTTTACTAACTATACCTTTAGTGAAGACGAGCAACAAGTAATTTTAGCAACTAAAGAAGAAGCCATCTATAGGCATTCGGCATTAGGGAATTATTATATATATAATACAAAAGATGGATCATTAAGTCTTATTACTGAAGATAAAATTCAAGAACCTACATTTTCTCCAGACGGAAAAAAAGTGGCCTATGCTAAAGAAAATAATCTATATGTAAAAGATTTAACTACTGGAGTTGTTGTTCAAGTAACCGTTGATGGTGAAAAAAATAAAATAATAAATGGTATAACTGATTGGGTTTATGAAGAAGAATTTGCGTTTGTTCGCGCTTTTGATTGGAACGCTGATAGTAGTAAAATAGCTTTTATTCGTTTTGATGAAGAAAACGTACCAGAGTTCTCAATGGATGTTTACGGAACTGAGCTTTATCAAACACAACAAGTTTTTAAATACCCTAAAGCGGGTGAAGCAAACTCAGATGTATCACTTCATGTGTATGATCTAAATTCAAATGCAACCAATTCCGTTAGAGTAAATAAGGCTTATAATGATTTTTATATACCAAGAATTAAATGGACTAATAATCCTGATGTTTTAAGTGCGCAATACATTAACAGGCATCAAAATGAATTAGATTTATGGATGATAAATGCTAAATCTAATACATCAGATTTGGTTTTAGCCGAAAAGGACAAAGCTTATATTGATGTAACCGATAATTTAACTTTTTTAAAGGATAATAGTTTTATCTGGACGAGTGAAAAAGATGGTTACAACCATATTTACCATTATGATAAAAAAGGAAAATTAATTAATCAGATTACAAAAGGAAACTGGGAAGTCACTAATTACTATGGATACGATGAAAATAAAAACACTATTTTCTATCAATCAGTAGAGAATGGTTCGATAAATAGGGATGTTTATTCTATAAAACTCAACGGACGAAACAAAAATCGGTTAACTAAAAGCGAAGGCACTAATAACGCTTCTTTTAGTGCCGATTTTTCATTTTTTATAAATACATTTTCAAGTGCAACAACGCCACCTGAATATACTTTGAATAGTTCTGAATCTGGGAATTTGATAAAAAGTATTAAGGATAACGATAAATTGTCTCAATCACTTTCTGAGTATATAACTTCTAGTAAAGAGTTCAGTACAATAAGTGTTAATGGTAACGATTTAAATATGTGGATGATTAAACCTGCAAATTTCGATGCTTCTAAAACATATCCATTACTAATGTATCAATATTCTGGTCCAGGTTCACAGCAAGTTGCAAACCGTTGGAATAGTGCTAACGATTATTGGTATCAGCATTTAGCGCAAGAAGGTTATATTATTGCTTGTGTTGATGGAAGAGGTACTGGTTTTAAAGGAGCAGATTTTAAAAAGGTAACTCAAAATGAATTGGGTAAATATGAAGTTGAAGATCAAATTGCAGCAGCAAAACAATTAGGAGAATTACCTTATATTGATGCTAGCAGAATGGGTATTTGGGGATGGAGTTTCGGTGGTTTTATGAGTAGTAACTGTTTGTTTAAAGGAAACGATGTGTTTAAGATGTCAATTGCAGTAGCTCCTGTTAGTAGCTGGCGTTTTTATGATAGTATTTATACAGAGCGTTATATGACGACACCACAAGAAAACGCAAGCGGATATGATGATAACTCACCAATAAATCATGTAGATAAATTAAAAGGAGATTTCCTATTAGTGCATGGTTCTGGAGATGATAACGTACATTTACAAAATACCATGCGTTTAGCAGAAGCTTTAATTCAAGCCGATAAACAATTTGATTGGGCAGTATACCCAGATAAGAATCACGGTATTTATGGAGGCAACACAAGATTGCATTTATACAAAAAAATGACACACTTTATTCATGAAAATCTTGGGGATAAAATTCAAAAAGAAGAAGTAACTGAAGTAAGTAAAAAAGTTAAAATTAAAGGATAATATTATATGTCGAAAACTATTTTAACGAAACAAAAACCTCAAATGTTTGGTCACCCTAAAGGCCTATTTTATCTATTTTTCGCAGAATTATGGGAGCGTTTTAGTTTCTATGGTATGCGTGCTTTGTTGACCCTATACATGGTTCAAGAGATTTTTAAGGCCATTGTAGAGCGTGATGCTGCAACAGCTGTAGTTTATGCGTCTTATGGATCTTTAGTTTATGCATCGACCGTTATTGGTGGACAAATTTCAGATAAAATTTTAGGAATGCGTAGCTCCATTTTTTTAGGAGGTATTTTAATGGCATTGGGGCATTTTGTTTTAGCTATAGAGAATAACATTGCTTTCTTTTTGGCACTAGCTTTAATTGTAGTTGGGAATGGTTTTTTTAAACCGAATATTTCAACTTTTGTAGGGGCTTTATATGAGGATGGTGATGTTAGAAAAGATTCTGGTTTCACCATTTTTTATATGGGAATTAATATAGGAGGCTTTGTTGCTCCTCTTTTGTGTGGTTGGTTAGCTGCAACATATGGTTGGCATTATGGATTTGGATTGGCAGGATTAGGCATGTTAACAGGTTTAATTTTCTTTTGGAGTGGTATAAAGAAGAATGTTTTTGGGGATAGAGGGTTACCACCAAGCAAAGAAGTTTATGAAAAGAAAGTTATAGGTATTCCTCAAAAAACCTTGATTCCAATATTAGCATTTTTATGCGCTCCATTAATTGCATATTTACTTTCGTCTTGGCAACAAAACTATGTAAGCTTTATTTTTAAATTTATTGGATTTGGTGTTTTAGCTTATATTGTTTACATCATAGTTAATTTAAAAACTAATGAAGCCCGTAAAAAGCTTTTTATGGCCGTTTTAATTACTTTTTTTATGACGTTGTTTTGGGGGTTTCATGAGCTTTCAGGGAGTGTAATTACATTGTTTGCTTCAAGAAATGTCGATTTGGGAGGTATAATGAATGCTAGCCAAACCAATGCATTAAATTCTATGTTTATTATTATTCTTGCAATTCCTATTTCATTGTTATGGGCATATTTGGCTAAAAAGAACTTAAATCCAAGAACACCCTATAAATTTGGTTTAGGATTGGTTTTGGCAGGTCTTAGTTTTTATATTCTTTCAACAAGTGGTGCAAGCGCAGATGCAAATGGCATGGTGCCTTTTTTATATTTATTTATCATGTATTTTATAATTTCTATTGGAGAATTGTTTATGTCTCCAGTAGGATTATCAAAAATAACAGATTTATCTCCTAAAAATATTGTAGCATTTATGATGGGAGTTTGGTTTTTATCTTCTGCTTATGCTTTTCAAATAGTAGGTTTTATTTCAGAGCAACTTGCTGTAGAAAGTACAGATGCAAACGTAGGAGGTTTAGATACATTAACAATATATACAGAAGGTTTCTTGCTAATTGCTAAATATGCATTAGGAGCAGGTTTAGCCGTTATTGCTTTTTCTCCTTTAATGAAAAAGTTAATGGGTAAAATACACTAACTTATTTAAGATAATTTAATTTTATTTTTATGAATACAGATATTGAAAATCTTTTTAACGACAAAGTAATAGGGCATCCTGCTGGGCTATTTGTAATCTTTTTTACAGAAATGTGGGAGCGTTTTTCATTTTACGGAATGCGTATTCTACTTGTTTTATTTTTAACAGCACCTATTATTAGCGATAATCCAGGATGGGAATGGCCGCGTGAACATGCCTTGGCGTTAATTGGTACATATGGCTCATTATTATACCTTACCCCAATTGTTGGTGGTTGGATAGCTGATAAAATTACAGGATATAAATGGGCTGTAATTATTGGGTGTTTTATAATGATGTTAGGGCATGCTGCAATGGTTTTTGAGACCCCTTTTTCGTTGTATTTAGGACTCGCATTACTAATTATAGGAACAGGTTTTTTTAAACCTAATATGACTTCTATGATTTCTGAAATGTATAAAGGCAAAGAATCAAAAAAGGATGGCGCGTATACTATTTATTATATGGGCGTTAATGCGGGCGCGTTTTTTGGGATGATGTTATGTGGCTATTTAGCCGAAAATATAGGATGGAGCTATGGTTTTGGTCTTGCTGGTGTTTTTATGTTACTGGGCTTAATTCAGTTTTGGTTAGCTAAAAGTTTATTTGGTCAAATTGGTGAAAAACCATCAAAAATACATAAGGTTGAAATTCCTCAGGATTTAAATGAAGATGAACCTTTTGAAAATTTTGAAAAGTCTGAAGCTGATAAATTAAACCCATTTACAACTCTCGATAAAATTTTAATTATTTTGTCGTCTATAGGTGGGGTTCTATATTTGTTTAATGATCCGTTGTCAAAAATTGGAAACATTAACTTATTGCCTTTTTCGATAGGGAATATGGATGGGTCGAATGTTACAGTCTTAACGGCTTTAGCATTGTTTTTATATTTAATAATTTCTAGAATTTCGCGTTATACACCAATAGTAAGAGATCGTATTATTGCGGTTTCTGTTTTTGGGATTTTTACTGTTTTCTTTTTTGCTGCTTTCGAGCAATCCTTAGGTTCAATGACCATATTTGCTCGAGATTATACAGAAAGAGCATTAACAGGAAGTTCTGCAATGATATTTAAAGTAATAGATTTAATCCTTACTGTTGGGCCGTTAGCCATTATTACTTGGGTATTATATTTATTATTTAAAAAGACATTCTCCAAAATCCCATACTCTAATATTATTTTAGGTATTTCTTTTGCCTTTTTATGGTATGTGGTTTATTATAAAATAAATAACGAATTTAGTAAAGACACTACCGAGGTTCCAGCAACATGGTTTGGTATTTTAAATTCATTTTTTATCATTACACTAGCACCATTCTTTTCTAGATGGTGGGAAAGTAAATATAACCCAAGCGCGGCCATGAAATATGGTATTGGATTAATGCTACTTGGTTTAGGTTTTGGTGTGTTAGTGTTTGGTACTTTGACTATTCCGCAAGGTGCTCAAACAGCATCGGTGAGTATGATGTTTTTAATTCTAGCGTATTTATTTCATACCATGGGAGAACTATGTATATCTCCTGTAGGGCTATCTTATTTAAGTAAATTGGTGCCGGGAAGAATGATTGGTTTTATGTTTGGTATATGGTATCTAGCAATTGCTGTAGGGCAAAAAGCAGCTGGAACTATGGGTGGCATGATTGATAAAATCACACAAGAACATTCTCTAAGTACGTTTTTCTTAATATTTACATTAGTCCCGGCAGGTGTTGGTGTTATTTCAATGTTGTTAAACCCATTACTTAAAAAACTAATGCACGGCGTGCGTTAATCGAATAAAAAGTTAAAAAATATTCAAAATGCTCCTGATTAGGAGCATTTTTTGTAAGTTCGGAACAACTTTTGCAACTTATTTAATTATGAAGAAAACAATATTTTTAATGTTAGCTGTAGCTTTTATTAGTTTAAATGCCTCAGCTCAACAAATAAATTGGTTAACTCTAGAAGAGGCTGTTGCGCTTCAAAAGGAAACCCCAAAAAAGATTATGATGGATGTTTACACCAATTGGTGTGGGCCTTGTAAAATGCTTGATAAGAATACATTTCAAAACAATCATGTCGCAGATTATGTAAATAAACATTACTATGCTGTAAAGTTTAATGCAGAAGGAAATGATGAAGTTAAGTTTAAAGACCAGACGTTTTCTAATCCTAATTTTGATCCAGCAAAGGTAAATAGAAGAAATTCGGCTCATGAATTATCACGTTATTTTCAAATTCAAGCATTTCCAACAATTGTTTTTTTAGATGAAAAAGCAAGTTTAATTTTTCCTTTAAAAGGTTATAAAACACCTGAACAAATTGAGCTTTATTTGAAAATGTTTAAAAAAGACGATCATAAAACTATTGATACTCAAGAAAAATTTAATGAATACTATAAAGCGTTTAAGCCTGAGTTTAAAAGCTAGTTTTAAAATATAATTTATCAATGAAAAAAATAATTATTACGCTCTTTTTAGGAGTTTTAATTTCAGCAAATAGTTTTTCTCAAGAAAGATTAACATGGCATACAGATATTAATGAAGCATTAGAAATTGCTGTAAAAGAAAATAAAAAAGTCATGCTCTTTTTTACAGGATCAGATTGGTGTGGTTGGTGTACAAAATTGCAAAATGAAGTGTTTAGAACTTCAGATTTTGAAAAGTGGTCTAATGATGTGGTTTTAGTAGAACTAGATTTCCCTAGAAGAACACCTCAGGATGAAACTATAAAAGCGCAAAACCGACAATTGCAATCTATGTTTGGGGTTAGAGGTTATCCTTCTGTACATTTTGTGAGTCCTGAAAAATTACCTGACGGAAAGATGAATTTAAATAGCCTTGGTAAAACAGGTTATGTGCGTGGTGGTGCAGGTAAATGGCTAGAAGTTGCAAATAATATTGTTAAAAAAACTATTTAGAATTTTAATAATTCAATATAAAGGCTCCCTTTTTGCTGGTTTGGTGAAAAGGGAGTTTTCTTTTTGTGCATATAGCTTCCCAACGTTTTATGTAAGATTTGTAATTACTGCCGTCTGCAATAATTTGTTTAGGGTTTAAAGAATCTATTAATCGATTTAAATTAATTTTCGGTGATTGCCTAAGTAAAATATATTCGGGTTTTACAGACTTTAAATTATAAACTCCTAAGCTGTCAATTACTAAAACGTGTTTGTTGTTTAGTTGATAAATGGGGCGTATGTTTTGCTCTTCTACAGTTTTAATGTGATTTCCAACAACGTAATTGGTTATAATATTGTTTGCTGCTTTAGTAATGCTATCAAAATCGTTTGCAACAATAATTTTAGTGTTTGTTTTGTTTCCTAAAAGACTATTTCTGCTTTTATGAAATACAATAAATTCATTTGAAGGGGTGTTAATTTTATTGAACATTAACGCCCCTTGAATAATAATGATGGCTATTAAAAACAACTTCAAATTTGAATAATTTTTTTTAAACAGAAGTCGAACACATGCGATGATTCCTAAATAAGAGATTAAAACGTATAAGAGGCTAAAAGGAATATCTTTAAACAAAAATGCTTCTTGTTTTGATACCCAATCTATTAAATGATTCATTGAACTTATAATGTAGCCATATAAATCTGCTCCAAATTGAGGCAATATGTTTAAAACAGCTAACAGAATAACCAAAATACCTAAGCCTAAAATAATGCCTAAAAAAGGAATAATAATTAAATTAGATATAAAGAATAAACCAGGAAACTGATGGAAGTAAAATAAACTCACAGGAATAATTCCTAGTTGTGCAGAAACAGTAACAGTAAACGTATGCCAGTAGAAATTTATGATTTTGTTTTTAGGAGCCCAAAGTTTATAAATTAGAGGGTCTAGGGTAACAATAGCAAATACAGCCAAATAACTTAATTGAAAACCAACATCAAATATAAATAGTGGCTTAAATAGTAATATAATAAACATGCTTATGGCTAATGTATTGTATATGTTGGTTGGTCTTTTTAGGTTTAAGGCTATAGCTACAATACTAAACATGGTTACAGCACGAGTAACCGATGCAGATAACCCCGCAATTAATGCAAAACTCCATAATATGCTAACTAACAATATAGTTTTTATTAGTTTTCCATGCCTTAAGCGTTCAAGTGGTTTAAAAACGAAACTTAATATTATAAGAATAATACCGACGTGAAGTCCAGAAACTGCTAAAATGTGAATGGCACCTGCATTGGTGTAGCTGGTATATACTTCTTTGCTAATATCTTGACGCTGCCCTAATAAAAGCGCATTAATTATTGAAAGTTCATCAGGTTTAAAATTATAAGGTTTTAGTTTTTTATTAATGTGTTCGCGAACATTATCAGCAATACCTAATAGCGTTGTCTCATCAGTACTAACAGGTAATAACGATTTATGCGTAGCAAAAAGTTGATGATAAATATATTTCTTCTTTAGATAATTTTCGTAATCAAATTGATTGGGGTTTAATGGTGATGCTATATTTTCGAAATGCATTCTGCTTATATAAACATCATCGACTTTTAATGGCAATTGTAAGCTGTCCTTTTTAATATTTAAAAGTGTTTTTCCTGTAACCTCCTTATTATTAATTTCTAAAATATCTACAGCATATTTATCTTGATAGTTTCCCGGTTTTAAAACTTCCCTAATTCTAAATGCGATGTTTTTTAAGCTATCATTTTCAGTTGAAATGGATTTCGTGTAATGATTAGAAAAGTTTTTTTGGTTATGAAAACTAGTTGATAATATTCCTATAGAAATCATAACTAAAAAGGCTATAAGACCAAACCAAATAGATTTAATAAATGCTTTTCTAGCAATGAGATAAACAACGAATAGAATTAATAAAAGACTTAATGTTGATAGGGTAGATGTGTTAACTGAAATGTTGGCGAAATACCCAATAATAATGCCTAAGATTAAGCAAATAGAAAGTTTAATGATGGTAAAGTTGAGTAATCGCATACTCTTGAAAGATATAAAAATATCTTATAATATACGACGCGCTTCGTAAAATGCTTTGAGCCAATAAGTTTCGTTAAGTCCAGAGATAATTACGCCTTTGCTAGTTGTAGCATGAATAAATTTAATGTCGTTGTTTTTAATGTCGACAATTAACCCAACATGATTTATAGAATTTCTTCTATTTCCCGTCTTAAAAAAAAGTAAATCGCCTTTTGAAACTTTTTTAAGTTGTATTTTATGCCCTTTTTTTGCCATATCCCTAGAAATTCTAGGTAATATAATGTCATTGGATTTATAGGATTCATAAATCAATCCTGAACAATCCATACCAGATTTTGTAGTACCACCCCATTTATAACGCACACCTTTAAATTGTTTGGCGTAATCTATAATATAGTCAGCTTTTGAGTAATTTGAAGTTGAATTATTAGTTGGGTTTTCTTTTTTGCTCTTTTTGGTTACAATTTTGGTAGTAGAAGTCTTTTTGCTTTTAGCACGTTTTGAAGATTTACAACTGCTAAAACTTATAATAAGAATTAAGATTAAAAAGACTCTATGCATATAAATGTTGAGGTTTTATAGCATTATAAATTAAGTTGGCTGTTTTTTCGCTTGCACCTTTGCCTCCTAATTTTTTCTCTAATTCATAATAATCTAAAAAGAGTTTTTTGCGGGTTTCAGTATCCAGAATCTTGTCTAATTCTTGTTTTAGCCTTTTTTTATTGAAATCATTTTGGATAAGTTCAGTAACAACTTCTCTATCCATAATTAGATTTACTAACGAAATAAACTTTAAAGTTATTATTCGTTTTGCGATTTGATATGAAATTGTACTCCCTTTGTAGCAAACTACTTGCGGTATTTTAAAAAGAGCCGTTTCTAATGTGGCAGTTCCAGAAGTTACTAAGGCAGCGCTAGAAATACTTAACAAATCGTATGTTTTATTCGAAATAAATTTTACGTTATTCGATTTTATGAATGTTTCATAAAAGCTATAATCTTGACTTGGTGCTCCGGCAATTACAAATTGATGATTCGGATAATTGTCAACTAAACTTAGCATAACAGAAAGCATTTTTGTTATTTCTTGTTTTCTGCTTCCTGGTAATAAGGCAATAATAGGTTTTACACCTAATTGGTGTTCTTCTCTAAATTTAAGAACTCCAATTTGTTCTCTATTAGCTATAGCGTCAATTAGTGGGTGTCCCACAAAAGTAACATCATACCCGTGTTTTTTGTAAAAAGGTTTTACAAAAGGCAGGATAACAAACATGCTATCTATATCGCGCTTAATAGCTTTTACTCTGCTTGCTCTCGATGCCCAAACTTGCGGAGAAATGTAATAATTTGTTCTAAATCCTTCTTCTTTTGCCCATTTTGCAATCCTAAGATTAAAGCCAGAATTGTCTATAAAAACAATAACATCAGGCTTAAAACTTGAAATATCATTTTTACAAAAAGAAATGTCTTTAAAAATTTTATTCAGGTTCATTATAACCTCAATAAACCCCATAAAAGCACGTTCTTTATAGTGCTTTACCAAAGTGCCACCGGCAGCCTGCATAAGGTCGCCACCCCAAAACCTAATGTCTGCATTGGTATCAACTACCTGTAATGCTTTCATTAAGTTCGAGCCGTGTAGGTCTCCTGATGCTTCTCCAGCTACAATGTAATACTTCATTTAGAAGAGTTTAAATACAAATGTAAAAACAGCAATAAAAACGGTGATTAATAAAACTCCTCTAGCTCTATAATCTTGTTTTTTTCTAATGAAAACAAAAAAGGCAATAAGGTTTAATATAGCGCCTAAGCTAATTAGTTTTCCTAGAAATCCTTCTTGAGCAGCCGCTTTAATAACAACATCAAATTCATCGCCTTTACCAAGTAGGTTTGCAGCTATAAATAATCCAATAGCGTTTGCAATTAAGCCAACAAACATGCCTATAAAAATGTCTTTTTTCATTTATACTGATTGTTTTCGTTCGTTATAATTTCCAACTATTTAAATCTTTAATAAAATGATGTGCTGTTAAATCAAATTGCGATGGAACTATGGATACGTATCCATTTTCAAGAGCCCATTCATCGGTGTCTTCACCACCATCTAAATTAACAAATTTACCTGTAAGCCAATAATAGTCTTCTCCTTGTGGTGTTTTTCGTTTGTCAAACTCTTCAACCCAATTGGCTTTAGCTTGTCTGCAAACTTTAACACCTTTTATGTCTTTTTTGCTAATGTTTGGAATATTTACATTTAATACAATACCATTAGGTAAGCCGTTTTTTAAAACCTGCTCGGTAATGGTTTTTATAAATGACTTTGAAGCTTCAAAATTAGCATCCCAACTATAATCTAATAAGGAAAATCCAATGGCAGGAATACCTTCAATACCAGCTTCAATTGCAGCACTCATGGTGCCAGAATAAATCACATTTATGGAGGCATTTGAGCCATGGTTAATACCCGAAACACATAAGTCTGGGGTTTTATTTGTAAGCTCTCTAATGGCAAGTTTTACACAATCTGCAGGTGTGCCAGAGCAACTAAATTCTTTTTGTGGACCATCATCAAAATTAACTTCTTTAGAATATAATGTTGAGTTTAAGGTTATTGCGTGTCCCATGCCGCTCTGCGGGCTGTCTGGAGCAACCACAACAACATCGCCAATGGTGTTCATTACAGAAATTAAAGTTCTAATGCCTGGGGCGTTTATGCCATCGTCATTAGTTACAAGTATAAGTGGCTTTTTGCTCATTTTGGTTGAAAATATACATCGCTAAAATACATAATTTCATTAGGAAACCCCCAATTTCTTTGCTTTAACAAAAAATTAGTAGCGAATCTCAGAATTGGCATGGTTTTTTCTTTATTTTAGTGAAAAATATGCTGTGCTTTTTAGAAGCAAAAAAGAATAACCTATGAAGAATATTATGAAAAGGAATTATAAAGTACTCTCTCTATTACTACTATTAGCATTTGCATCTTGTAGTTTTACATCCAAAAAATTCAGTAATCCAGATAAGGATAAATTATTAATCCAGATTATTACGTTTGTGCTAGAACAGGGGCATTTTGACCCAATAGCAATGGATGACACTTTTTCTGCGGAATTTTTCTCAGACTATATAGAAATTGTAGACCCAGTAAAGCGTTATTTCTATGAATCAGATTATAAGGATTTTGAGAAGTATAAATTAACTATTGATGATCAACTTAAAGCAACAGATATCACGTTTTTTAATATTGTAAACGATAGAATGTTGAAACGAATAGAAGAGGTTAAGGAGATATACAAAGATGTGTTATCGGAACCTTTTGACTATTCCATTGATGAAGAGTTTGAGACAAACTATGAAAACAGCACGTTTGTTAAAAACAAAAGAGAAATGAAAGATCGTTGGAGAAAGCAGTTAAAATTTTCTACGCTTTCTAATTATGACGACATAAAAGAAGAAGAAAAAAGAGCTAAGGAGAAAAATCCTGATTATGTTTTTAAAACAAACGAACAAATAGAAAAAGAAGCGCGAGAAGCAACTTTAAAATCTATTAATATTTATTTTGAAGATTATATTGATGATCAAAGACGTGAAGATTGGTTTGCTATTTATGTAAACACGATAGTCGAAGAGTACGATCCTCACACATATTACCTAGCGCCAAAAGGAAAAGAAGATTTTGACCAACGTATGTCTGGAAAATTAGAAGGTATTGGGGCAAGGCTTCAAAAAAGAATGGATTACATAAAGATTGTTGAGCTAATATCTGGAGGTCCAGCTTGGAGAAGTAATCAGTTGGAGGTCGAAGATGTTATTTTAAAAGTAAAACAAGAAGATGAAGATGTTGCTGTTGATATTGTAGGTATGCGTATTAATGACGCCATAAAATACATTAAAGGGCCAAAAGGAACTAAAGTAACACTAACTATTAAAAAAGTTGATGGAACTGTTAAGGATATTGAAATTGTTAGAGATGTTGTAGAGTTAGTTGAAACCTATGCAAAAGCATCTGTAGTTGAAAAGGATAATAAAAAGTTTGGTATTATAAACTTACCAGCATTTTATGTAGATTTTCAAGATTATAAAAATGTAAATGCAGCAAAAGATGTAAAACATGAAATTGAGCGATTAAAAGAAGATGGTATTGAAGGTTTGGTACTTGATTTGCGAAATAACGGAGGCGGGTCATTACCTGCTGTTGTAGATATGGCCGGTTTGTTTATCAAAGATGGTCCAGTTGTTCAAGTGCGTTCTACTGGAGAGCCTAAAGAGGTCTTAAAAGATACAGATAAGTCCATTTCCTGGGATGGCCCATTAGTGATTTTAGTTAACGAGATTTCAGCATCTGCTTCAGAAATTATGGCCGCTGCTATGCAAGATTACAAACGTGCCATTATTATTGGAGGTAAACAGACCTATGGAAAAGGTACGGTTCAAAATGTTATCGATTTAAATAATATGCTAAGAAATAATACAAGTGGAGACCTTGGTGCTTTAGCACTAACAAGACAAAAGTATTATAGAATTAATGGTGGTTCGGTACAGTTAGAGGGTGTTAAAAGTGATGTTAATGTGCCTGGACGTTTTAGTTTTATTGATGTAGGAGAAAAAGATAAAGATAATCCATTGCCTTACGATGAGATTGATGCAGCAGATTATAGTGCTTGGGGGAATTATTTTGATTATGATGCTACTATTGAAAAAAGCAAAAAGCGTATGACCGCTAATAGTCAATTAAAACTTATTGAAGAAAATGCAAAATGGCTTAAAAGTAAGATTGATGAAACTGTTTTTTCTTTAAACTATAAGACTTACAAAGCAAAATTAGAAGCTAACGAACTAGAGTCTAAAAAGTTTGAAGCAATTTCAGATTATAACACAAACTTAACTTTCGAGTCTCATGGTTATGAAAAAAAGCTTATCGAACAGGATACAACAGATTTAAAAGAAAAACGCGAGCGTTGGCATACTAGTTTGAGTAAGGATGTGTATGTTGAAGAAGCACTTAATGTGTTAGAAGATTTAAAAACATCATACCCTATTAAAAAAGTAGCTTCAACGGTTCAAAATTAAATTATAAATGGTATTGAATGAGTCATAAATCAAACTCACTAAAACAATTAGCGCTCCAAAAGTTTAAAAAGAACTTTTGGGGCGTTTTCAGTTTCTGTTTTATCGTTTTGGTAGGTATAATTTCTGTGTTTGCATATTTATTTGCACCCGATGATTCTCAATATGCCAACCAGATGCATTTAGCGATTCATTCAGAAAAACCGGGGTTTAGTGTTACTATGGTGACTATTCCATCAAAAATTATAACAGAGCAAAGTGGTTTTGATAAATTGTTCTTCGGAAATAAAAATACAGATGCTGAAATTCCTATTTCAGAATATAATATTGCTGAAGGTGTTTTAATGTATAAAGAATACGCGACAGATGGCTTGGAAGGTGCAGAAAAAACTGTTAGCCTTAGTGTATTTCCAAATAATTCACCTAAAGAATTTATAACAAAAAAAAGTTTCCTTTTTGGAACAGATAAGTATGGTCGTGATTTATTAAGTCGTGTTTTAGTTGGTGCAAGAATCTCCTTTTTTATAGGTTTCGTAGCGGTTCTAATTTCATTATTAATAGGTGTTTTTATGGGAAGTGTGGCTGGCTATTTTGGAGGGAAAGTAGATGCGGTAATCATGTGGATTATTAATGTAACATGGTCAATCCCAACGCTATTATTGGTAATCGCCATTACTCTAGCTTTAGGTAAAGGCTTTTGGCAAGTTTTTATTGCGGTAGGTTTAACCATGTGGGTTGAGGTTGCTAGAGTTGTACGCGGTCAGATAATTAGCGCTAAAGAAATGCAGTACGTAACAGCGGCTAGAGCACTTGGTTATAACGATTTTAGAATTATTACAAAACATATATTGCCTAATATCATGGCGCCAGTTATTGTTATTGCCGCAGCTAATTTTGCCGCAGCTATTTTAATAGAAAGCGGATTAAGTTTTTTGGGTATTGGAGCACAGCCACCAATGGCTAGTTGGGGTGCAATGATTAAAGATCACTATAATTATATTATACTTGGTAAGCCTTATTTAGCCATTATACCTGGGCTTTGTATTATGAGTTTGGTTATGGCGTTTATGTTAATTGGAAATGCTTTACGCGATGCTCTTGATGTGAAGAGTTAATAAAGCTTTCTTGTTATAAGTCTAGAACTTTTTGCCAAATACTTTGATTTACAGAAATACCATTTTTTAAGTTCTCTGTTCTTGTTTTTAAGCTGCGTTCTCCTGGATAATATGTTTTTTCTCCAGGTTTGGTAGGTGTTGTTTGGTGGGTGAAATCTATAATTTCTTTTAAAAGCTTTTCTTGTAAGTTTGAATCTCTAAATGTAGTCTGGTTTATGCATATAAATATTTGTGAAACACCAGTTTCATATTCATCTAAACCTAATTTGTAAGTGGAGTTTCCGGCAGATAAAATTGTTGCTAGCATATCTAAGACCATAGCAAGTGCAGATCCTTTCCAATAGCCAATAGGTAAACTTCTTTCACTTTCTAAAATCTGTTCTGGGTTATTAGTTAGATTTCCGTTGTTATCCCAGCCGCCTTCAAAAGGTAACGTTTCTCCTTTTAATTTGTAGTCGTTTATTTTTCCAAAAGAAAATTGTGAAATAGCCATATCTAATACAATATGTCCTTCTTTTCTAGGGATTGAAATAATAAATGGATTGTTTCCAAGTTTTAAATCTTGACCTCCCCAAGCAGGCATATTAGGTTTTGTATTTGTAAAAAGAATTGAAATACAATCTTGAGCTGCAGCGTGCCAACCATAATATCCGCCTCTCATCCAATGGTTTGTGTTTCTTAAAGCTACTAACCCAATTCCGTGTGTTTTCGATAATTCAACTGCGCGATTAGTGCATGTTATAGCGTTTATTATACCTGGTCCGTTATTGCCATCCCAGCGTTCAATGCTACCCAGGGCTTCTGTTTTTTTAGCTTCGGCGTCTTTGTTAACTAAGTTCTTTTTAATGTAATCTATAAAAAGAGGCACGCGATTTATGCCATGAGAAGTTACGCCTGAAAGCGAATTTTCAGTAAAAACTTCTGATAATAGTTTTGCTTTTTCTTTAGTGAAATTATATTTGATAAAAATTTCGGAAAGCGTGCTTTCCATGTCGTTTTTTGAAATACATATATTTTTCATGTTTTTCATCATTTTTTAAACGAAAGTAAATAGGTTGGTCGAAAAAAATTAATTGGAAATAAAGTTTTCATTTAAACTGTCAATATATTCTAATACATCGTCCTTTCCAATATCTTTAGAAGATGAAGTAATAAAATAATTAGGAACTTCTTCCCAAGTTTCTAACATAATATTTTTATAGACTTCAATATGATTTTCAATGGCTTTAGGTCTAAGTTTATCGGCTTTAGTAAATATGATAGAAAACGGAATACCATTTTCACCCAGCCATTGCATAAACTCTAAATCTATGGGTTGAGGTTCATGTCTTATATCTACAAGTACGAAAGCGGTAACTAGCTGTTCGCGATAGGCAAAATACTGTGTTATAAACTTTTGGAACACCTTTTTAGCACTTTTAGAAACACGAGCATAGCCATAACCTGGTAAATCTACCAAATGCCAATTTTTATTTATCAAAAAATGATTTATAAGTTGTGTTTTACCTGGTCTTCCCGATGTTTTTGCTAAGCTTTTTCTACTGGTTAGCATATTTATTAATGAAGATTTTCCAACATTACTTCTTCCAATAAATGCATATTCTGGTAATCTGCTTTTTGGGCATTTTTCAACAGCAGAGTTGCTAACAACAAATTCGGCAGACTTAATTTTCATGACAAGTGTTTTATTGTCATTCCCTCGAAAGCGGGAATTTTATTAAAGGAATCTAGGGTTTCCTAATTAGATTTTTGATTTTTTTTATTCTAGAATTTCGTTTCAGAATCCTCTTTTTTGCAACCAAGCATCGAGTATTTTATTAAATTCTTCAGGATGTTCCATCATTGCAGCATGACCGCATTTGTCTATCCAATGCAATTCCGAATCTGGTAATAATTCATTAAACTCATTTGCAACTTCTGGAGGGGTTACATTATCGTTTTTTCCCCAAATAATACAAGTTGGTATTGTTAGCGTTGGCAAGTCTTTAGCCATATTATGTCTTATGGCGCTTTTTGCAATAGCTAAAGTTTTTATCAGTTTGTTGCGGTCGTTAACTGTTTCGTAAACTTCATCAACAATTTCTTTTGTGGCAACTGCAGGGTCATAAAAAACGTCCTGTGCCTTTTTTTTAATCACCTCATAATCTCTACGTTTGGTGTATCCACCTCCCATAGCGTTTTCGTACAATCCAGAACTTCCTGTAATTATTAATGCTTTAACACTTTCTGGAAAAAGTTTGGTGTGATATAGTCCAATATGCCCGCCTAAAGAGTTTCCTAAAATAATAACTTCTTTAAAACCTTTAAATTCTATAAAGTCATGCAGGTATTTGGCAAAATACTTTACGTTAGTTTTTATTAAAGACATGTTGTAAAGCGGTAATTCTGGTATTAGCACTTTATAACCTTTTTTACTAAAATGGTTAGTTACAGCATCAAAGTTGCTTAATCCTCCCATTAAGCCATGAAGCACAATTATAGGTGTTCCTTCACCTGCTTCAATATAGCTGTAGTTTCCTTCTTTTTTTAAACTATGCGTCATCAATCGGTTAGTCATTCATACGTTAAAAACAAATATAGTTATTTCATTCATATTTCTACTATAATAATTGTCTTCAAGCAAAAACAACTTGCATTAATTGAAATGAACATATTAACATTTTGGGTTGTTTTAAGTATTAAACTTTATAATCTCTATTAGTTAGTTTTAAAGTGGGTTGAGCAATTTTTAAATCGGATAAAAAACAGGTTTAATCGAATACTTATTAACAAAGTGGTATTAAGTGGTATAATGTGGGATATTTTTCAATATATTTGACATTTAAACGTTTAAAAGTCAGTAAATCACTTTGGATTTAATTACAGGGACATATGATTGTAAGGTTGATGCAAAAGGCAGATTAATGATGCCAGCAGCAATCAAAAAGCAACTTTCTGCAATTTTGCAAGATGGTTTTGTGCTGCGTCGTTCTGTTTTTCAAAAGTGCTTAGAGCTTTATCCTATTGGAGAATGGCAAGTGTTAATGCAGAAAATGAATAAGCTTAATAAGTTTAAAAAGAAGAACAACGATTTTATTAGAAGGTTTACTGCAGGAGCAAAAATGGTTGAGGTTGATGTGAATGGTAGATTGTTAATACCAAAAGATTTAACCGTTTTTGCAGATATTTCAAAAAATATTGTTGTCGCTTCGGCAATTAATATAATTGAAATTTGGGATAAAGATTTATACGAACAAGCCATTGATGATGCAGCAATTGATTTTGCAGATTTAGCTGAAGAAGTAATGGGGCAAGATGATGACGAGAATGGAATATCATAATCCTGTACTTCTAAAAGAAACTGTTGATGGTTTAAATATAAAGCCTGATGGCATTTATGTTGATGTCACTTTTGGTGGTGGCGGGCATAGTAAAGAAATATTAAATCGGCTTGGTGAGAAGGGAAGGCTCTTTGCTTTTGATCAAGACCAAGATGCTCTTGAAAATACACTTGATGATGATAGGTTTACATTAATTCATGAGAATTTCAGATTTGTAAAGCGCTTTTTGAGATTTCATGGTGTGAAGCAAGTAGATGGAATTCTAGCAGATTTTGGTGTGTCTTCGCATCAATTTGATGTTGCAGAACGCGGGTTTTCAACACGTTTTGAAGCCGATTTGGATATGCGGATGAATCAAGAAAGCGAGCTTTCTGCCTTTCATGTAGTTAATGAATATGAAGAAGAACGGTTAAAATTAGTGCTTTTGCAATATGGAGAGCTGCGTGCAGCACCGGCAATGGCAAGATTGATTGTAGAGCATAGGCAAACAGAGCAAATAATTACAAGTGAACAATTAAAAAAAGTATTGAGGAAATTTTTGCCTCCACGATATGAAAATAAAGTTTTGGCCCAAATCTATCAAGCTATCAGGATAGAAGTCAACCAAGAAATTGAGGTTTTAAAAGAGTTTTTATTGCAAACTCCAGAAGTGTTAAAGGTTGGCGGCCGATTAAGTTTTATATCCTATCACTCTCTCGAAGATAGGTTGGTAAAGCGTTTTATTAGAAATGGCATGTTTGAAGGTGAACCAGAGCGTGATATGTTTGGCAACTTTGAAGTGCCGCTTAAAAAAGTAAACGGATTAATTGTGCCTACGGCAGATGAGATTAAAATAAATAATAGAGCAAGAAGTGCAAAGCTTCGAATTGCTGAGAAGTTATAAATGAAGAAAAATATCTATAACATATTAAAGGGGACTTTTTTAATTAGTGATGATTCATTTAAAAGCTGGCGGTTAATCTTATTTATATCTGGGTTGGCGATAGTAATGATAGCCAGTTCGCATAGTGCAGATAAAAAAGTGTATGAAATTGCACGATTAAAAAATGAAGTTAAAGAAATGCGGTCTGCGTTTGTAGATGGCCGTTCAAAACTTATGAGGCTTAAAATGGAGTCTCATGTAGTTGTAATAATGAAAGAAAAAGGTTTGGCTCCCTCAGTAATTCCGCCCAAAAAAATAAAAGTAAAAACACAAAATTGATAAAGTAAGCTTGGCAGTAAACGAAAAAAACATATTAAACCGTTTGTATTTTATAGCTGGATGTATGTTCATCTTCGGTCTAGCTGTGGTGTTTAAGTTGCTTAGTATTCAATTTCTACAAGGGGATGTTTATAGGGCTAAGGCAACAGAACGTGTGGTTAAAAATGTCATTATTCCTGCAAATAGAGGTAATGTGTATTCGGTTAACGGAAACTTATTAGCAACTTCAATTCCTAAATATGATATTCGTTTTGATGCCTTAACATCAAAGAGTAAGACTTTTGAAAAATATGTTAAGCCTCTTTGTGATTCGCTTTCAAAATATTCCGGTAAATCTTCAAGTAAACTTGAAAAAGATATTAGAAGGGCGCGTGCCAATAAAAATCGATATTATTTATTAGCAAGAAATATTGGGTATTCAGATTATATCCGATTAAGAACCTTTCCGTTATTAAGATTAGGAGCTTTTAAAGGAGGTTTAATTGTAGAGCAAACTACAAAACGAGAACATCCAATGGGCGGTATTGCGCAAAGGACTATTGGTTATGAGCGCATTGACGATAAAGGTAATGTAACTAGACCGGGTATTGATGGTGCTTTCGGAATAAAATATTTACGTGGTGTAGACGGGCAACGTAAAAAACAACAGATTGGTAAAGGGCAATGGAAGCCTTTAAGTGATGCTAATGAGATAGAGCCGCAAGATGGCTATGATGTTTATACAACTATAGATGTCAATATTCAAGATATAGCGCACCACGCATTGTTAGCGCAATTAGAAAAGTATAAGGCAGATCACGGTTGTGTTGTGGTCATGGAAACTAAAACAGGTGAAATTAGAGCGATTTCAAATTTAGGAAGAAATAAAAACGGTCATTATTACGAGCGTTTAAATTATGCGGTTGGTGAAAGTCACGAGTCGGGTTCTACGTTTAAGCTTATGGCGCTTGCTGCAGCTTTCGAAGATAAAGTTATTGATACTAGTGATGTGGTAGATACAGAAAAAGGAATTTTAAGTTTCTATGGAAAAAAAGTTCGTGATTCAAAATATGGTGGTTATGGTAAAATATCTGTTTCAAAGGCTTTTGAGGTGTCTTCTAATACGGGTATTGTAAAGGTTATTGATCAGGGGTATAGGAAGCATCCTGAAAAATTTGTGGATAGGTTGTATGATATGAATTTAAATAATGATTTAGATCTGCCAATTATAGGAGAGCCAAAACCAATTATTCCAGATCCTAGAGTTAAAAATGGTCGCTGGAGTGGTATTGCATTACAATGGATGGCTTACGGTTATGGCGTGTCCTTTACGCCATTGCAAACATTAACGTTTTATAATGCTGTTGCGAATGATGGTGTTATGGTTAAGCCTAGGTTTTTAAGAGAGGTTAAAGAGTTTGATAGGGTAATTGAGCCTTTTGAAAGAGAAGTTTTAAATAAGCAAATCTGTTCGAAGCAAACTATTTCAAAATTACAAGCATTGCTTAAAAATGTAGTAGAGAAGAAGCATGGCACAGGGCATCGTTTATATTCAAAAAACTTTTCTATGGCAGGTAAAACTGGGACTTGTCAAAAAGATTATAGAGATAAAGAAAAGCTAAATTACATCTCCTCTTTTGCAGGTTATTTCCCTGCAGAAAACCCTAAATACTCGTGTATTGTAGTTATCCATGAGCCAGATAAAGGTGTTGGTTATTATGGTGCAGATGTGTCCGGACCAGTTTTTAAAAGAGTAGCTCAAAAAATATACACAGATACGCCTTTAGTAGATGAGATTGAATCTTTAGAGGTTCAATTAGGAGCTGCAGATAATGAATATGAAGGTTTTTATAAAACAGCTCAAACCTATAAAAAAATAATGCCAAATTTGATTGGTCTGCCTGTAATGGATGCTGTTGTTCTGCTTGAGAATATGCAAGTGGATATTAAAGTAAAATTAGATGGCAATGGCGTTGTAAAAGCACAGTCTGTAAGTAAGAATACAAAACTTAAAAATAACCAAACTATAGTTTTAAAAGCATCATGATAGTTTTAAAAGACATATTGTATAAAGTAACATTAAATGCTGTGGTCGGTGATACTGGCATGCATGTTTATGCTGTGAATTTTGATTCTAGAAAAATTGAAGATGGTCATTTATTTGTGGCTATTCGTGGTTTGGTAGCTGATGGTCACAATTATATTGATACAGCTATAAAAAGTGGCGCAACAAGTATTGTTTGTGAAACTTTGCCAGAGAATTTGGTTGAAAGTGTTGCTTATGTTGAAGTAGATAATACAAGTCGAGCACTAGCGGTTATTGCTTCAAATTTTTATGGAAACCCATCCGAAAACTTAAGGTTAGTTGGTGTAACGGGTACAAATGGTAAAACCACGGTTAGTAGTTTGTTGTATCAGTTGTTTAAAAAAGCTGGGTATAAAGTTGGTTTGTTGTCTACTGTAAAAATTATGGTAGATGAAATAGAGTATAAAGCAACGCATACCACTCCGGACTCATTAACTATAAATAAATATTTAAGCGAAATGAATGCCGAGGGTGTTGAGTTTTGCTTTATGGAAGTAAGTTCTCATGGTATTCATCAATATAGAACAGAGGGTTTGTATTTTGAAGGTGGGATTTTCACTAATCTATCTCACGATCATTTAGACTATCACAACACATTCGCTGAATATAGAGATGTTAAGAAGAAATTTTTTGATGAGTTACCTAGTAAAGCCTTTGCGCTTGTAAATGCCGATGATAAAAATGGTGTGGTAATGCTTCAAAACACAAAAGCAAAAAAATATAGTTACGCTTTAAAGCAATATGCCGATTATAGAACTCAAATTTTAGAAAATCAATTTGGTGGTCTGTTGCTTAAGGTAAATGATAGTGAAGTGTGGACTCGACTTATCGGGAATTTTAATGCTTACAATGTGTTGGCTATTTACGCTACCGCGGAATTGTTAGGACTCGAAAAGGTAGAAATATTGCGGTTAATAAGCGATTTAGATAGTGTAAGTGGTCGGTTTCAGTATATTATTTCAGATGAAAAAATAACTGCAATTGTTGATTATGCACATACGCCTGATGCATTAAAAAATGTGTTAGAAACTATAAATAGTATTCGTACTAAAAACGAAGAGCTTATTACGGTTGTTGGTTGTGGTGGTGATAGAGATAAAACTAAGCGCCCAAAAATGGGGCACATAGCTTCTGCTTTAAGTACTAAAGTGATTTTTACAAGCGATAATCCACGAAGTGAAAAACCTCAGGATATTCTAAATGAAATTGAAGCAGGTGTAGAGCCTCAAAATTTCAAAAAATCTCTAACAATAGAGGATAGAAAGCAGGCTATAAAAACCGCTTGTCTAATGGCGCAACCAAACGATATTATTTTAATAGCAGGAAAAGGCCATGAAAATTATCAAGAGATTAATGGCGAACGCTTTGATTTTGATGATCTTAAAACAGTAAAAGAATTTTTAAAACAATTACAGAAATGAGCATGTTTATAAAGCTCGTATTAACAAAAATGTTTAATGGCGAATTACATCTGGTCATTAAGAACATTATAAAACAACAGATGAAATAATATGCTGTACTACCTATTTGAATATTTAGAAAAACAGTTTCAATTTCCTGGAGCTACACTTTTTGGTTTTATAACCTTTAGGGCGGCTTTGGCTATGATTTTGTCATTGTTAATTTCTACTATTTATGGTAAAAGAATCATTCGCTTTTTGCAAAAAAAGCAAATGGGAGAAACGATTAGGGATTTAGGTTTAGAAGGGCAAAAAGAAAAAGCGGGAACACCTACTATGGGTGGACTAATTATTATTCTAGCAACTCTAATACCTGTATTCTTGTTAGCTAAACTAGAAAATATTTATATCATTCTTTTGATAGTGACAACCTTGTGGATGGGTGTTATTGGTTTTGCTGATGATTATTTAAAAAAGTTTAAAAATGATAAAGAAGGCTTAAAAGGAAAGTTTAAAGTTTTAGGACAAGTAGGGTTAGGAATTATCGTGGGTACAACTTTGTTTTTTCATCAAGATGTCACCATGAAAGAGAAGTTGCCAATTGAAGAGCAAAGGGTTTTGTTAACGCAAAATCCAGATATAGAAGCTTCAAAATTGTTTGGAGATGAAATAAAAACTACTAAAACAACAATCCCTTTTGTAAAAGGAAATGAGTTTGATTACGCAGATTTAATAACATGGATTAGTCCGGGTCTTGAGAAATACGCTTGGATAGTTTTTATTCTTATTACTATAGTTATAGTAACGGGTGTTTCAAATGGTGCTAATCTAACCGATGGTATAGATGGTTTAGCAGCAGGAACTTCTGCCATAATTGTGTTGACTTTAGGGATTTTTGCTTTTGTGTCTGGGCGTACCGATTTTTCAGATTATTCTCAATATCATGTATATCCCAAGCGTAGGTGAGATTACTATTTATATAGCCGCTTTTGTTGGGGCTCTAATTGGGTTTTTATGGTATAATACTTATCCAGCACAAGTGTTTATGGGTGATACGGGGAGTTTGACAATTGGAGGTATTATAGCGGTTATTGCAATTGCGGTGCGTAAAGAATGGTTAATACCTGTATTATGCGGTGTTTTTATGGCAGAAAACTTATCGGTGATCATGCAAGTAAGCTGGTTTAAATATACCAGAAAGAAATTTGGAGAAGGCAGGCGTATTTTTAGAATGTCGCCCCTGCATCATCATTATCAAAAAGCTGGATATCACGAAAGTAAAATTGTAACACGATTTTGGATTGTTGGCATATTGCTGGCTATCCTTTCCATTGTCACTTTGAAAATTAGATAATACTTGTCATGCTGAGCGCAGTCGAAGCATCTCATGAAATGAAAACGAAACAAAAGAAATCAAACCCGAGTGAGCAGCTCTCCTCCAATGGAGGAGTTGGAGGAGGCTTTTTGGTCATATTAGGTGGTGGAGAAAGTGGTGTTGGAACAGCGCTTTTAGGAAAGGCAAAAGGCTATGAGGTTTTTGTTTCAGATAAAGGAAAAATAAAAGAAAAGTACAAACAAGTTCTTATACATAATGAGATTGAATGGGAAGATGAGCAGCATACAGAATCTAGGATTCTAAATGCTGATGTAGTCATGAAGAGTCCTGGTATTCCTGATAAAGTGGATTTGATAAAACAAATTCGCAAGAAGGGTATTGCAGTAGTTTCTGAAATTGAATTTGCATCAAAATTTACAGAGGCAACAATTGTTGGAATTACTGGAAGTAATGGGAAAACAACAACAGCAACGTTAACGCATCACATTTTAAAAGAAGAATTAAATGTGGGCTTGGCAGGGAATATTGGCGACAGTTTTGCGAAACAAGTTTTAGAGGAAGACTTTAAAAACTATGTTTTGGAGATAAGTAGTTTTCAGTTAGACGACATTATCGATTTTAAACCAAACATTGCTGTATTGCTAAATATTACACCAGATCATTTAGATAGATATGATTACAAATTTGAAAATTATATCAGCTCTAAATTCAGAATAGCTATGAATCAAACAAAAGATGATTATTTGATATATGATGCCGATGATGAAGTTATAGTTAATCATTTAAAAAATCATCCAGTTCAATCAACATTATTACCATTTTCATTAGTAAAACCTATAGAAAACGGAGCGTATTTAGATAAAGAAAATATTAGACTAACAATAAATAATAACGAAATAATTATGCCAACAGCAAATATTAAATTAGAAGGAAAGCACAATATTAAAAATGCAATGGCAGCTTCTACTGTAGCGCATTTATTGAAAATTAGAAAACAAACCATAAGAGAGAGTTTAGAAAACTTTCAAGCAGTTGAGCATCGATTAGAAGATGTGCTTAAAATAAATAAAGTACAGTACATAAACGATTCTAAGGCAACTAACGTAAATGCTACATATTATGCTTTAGAAAGTATGAGCGCTCCAACTGTTTGGATCGTTGGGGGTGTTGATAAAGGTAATGATTATGAAGAATTATTTCCGTTTGTAAATGAAAAAGTGAAGGCTATTATTTGTTTGGGAGTGGATAATGAAAAATTGATAAGCACTTTTGGTAATATGGTTGATATTATTGTTGAAACGCAATTTATGAGTGAGGCTGTAAAAATAGCTTATAAAATAGCAGAAACAGGAGATAATGTGTTGTTGTCGCCTGCGTGCGCTAGTTTTGATTTGTTTGAAAACTACGAAGATCGTGGTCGTCAATTTAAAAATTCAGTAAGAAATCTATAAAACACTAATTAAGTGCAAACACTATTTAAAAACATAAAAGGAGATCGTTTAATATGGGCAATAGTAGCTCTATTGGCTATTCTTTCGTTTTTACCTGTATATAGTGCTGCAAGTAATTTAGCTTATAAAGGTACAGGTAGCAATACATTTACGTTTTTTATAAAACATTTTGTTCATTTAGTTTTAGGATTTGCAATTATTTATGGTGTACATAAAATTCCATATAGGTATTTTAAAGGTTTGTCATTAATAATGATTCCTATAGTGCTTGTTTTACTCGGTGTTACTATGATGCAAGGAACAACAATAGAAGGAGCAAATGCAAGTAGGTGGATTCAAATTCCTTTTGTGGGTATGTCGTTTCAAACATCTACTTTGGCGGCTGTTGTGCTAATGGTTTATGTAGCAAGATATATGTCTAAGGTTAAGGATGAAGTTGTGAGTTTTAAAGCGTCTATTTTGCCACTTTGGATACCTGCTTTTTTGGTTTTAATTCTTATACTTCCTGCTAATTTTTCAACGGCAGCTATTATGTTTTTAATGGTTGTTATGTTGGTTTTTTTAGGAGGTTATCCATTACGGTATTTAGCTGTGATAATAGGTTCTGGAATTTTGGTTCTAACGTTGTTTATTCTTGTTGCAAAAGCATTTCCTGATGCCATGCCTAATAGAGTTGATACATGGATGGGGAGAATTGAAAGTTTTTCAAATCCAGAAGATACAGAGTCAGACTATCAAATTGAAAAAGCTAAAATAGCCATTGCTACAGGGCAAATATGGGGTGTTGGTCCTGGGAAAAGCATGCAGAAGAACTTTTTGCCACAATCATCTTCCGATTTTATTTTCGCTATCATTATTGAGGAATATGGGCTGTTAGGAGGTTTTTTGATTATGATTTTATACCTCTGGTTATTGTTTCGAATTGTTATAGTGGCTCAAAAATCCGATAGTATTTTCGGGAAGCTTCTTGTTTTGGGTGTTGGGTTGCCAATAGTTTTTCAGGCGTTAATAAATATGGCGGTAGCTGTAGAATTGTTTCCTGTAACAGGCCAAACATTGCCGCTTATTAGTAGTGGAGGAACTTCAATTTGGATGACGTGTTTAGCCATAGGAATTATTTTAAGTGTTAGTGCTAAGAGGGAAGAAATAAAAGAACAGGAAATAAATGAAGATAATCCATTAGAAATATTATCAGAAGCGTTGTAAATGAATCAGAATTATAAAATCATATTATCTGGAGGAGGAACGGGAGGTCATATATATCCGGCTATTGCCATTGCTAACGAGTTGAAATCTCGTTTTCCTGATGCAGAGTTTTTATTTGTTGGAGCCAAAGACAGAATGGAGATGGAAAAAGTTCCTCAAGCTGGTTATGATATTAAAGGATTGTGGATTTCTGGTATTCAGCGTAAGCTAACTTTAAAAAATTTAAGTTTTCCATTTAAACTGTTAAGTAGTCTTTGGAAAGCACGTAAAATAATAAAATCATTTAAGCCTAATGTAGCTGTTGGTACTGGAGGTTTTGCAAGCGGGCCATTATTGCAAATGGCTGTTTCAAATAATATTCCAACATTAATTCAGGAACAGAATTCGTACCCAGGCATTACTAATAAGTTGTTATCTAAAAAAGCTAATAAAATATGTGTGGCTTATGATGGTTTAGAGCGTTTTTTTCCAGAAGAAAAAATTGTTAAAACGGGAAATCCGTTACGTCAAGGTTTGTTGGATATTGAATCTAAAACGGTAGAAGCTAAAAACTTTTTCGATTTAAAACATGGTAAATACACACTACTTGTTATTGGTGGAAGTTTGGGCGCAAGAAGGATTAATGAATTAATCGAAAAAGAGTTAGATTTTTTAGATACTCAAAATATTCAAATAATATGGCAATGTGGGAAGTTGTATTATAAGCAATATAAAATATACGGAAATACAAAACATGTTCAGGTACATGAGTTTTTAAATAATATGGACTTGGCTTATGCTGCAGCCGATATTGTGATTTCAAGAGCAGGAGCAGGTTCTGTGTCAGAGTTGTGTATAGTTGGTAAGCCGGTAATTTTTATTCCGTCTCCAAATGTAGCCGAAGATCATCAAACCAAAAATGCTATGTCTATTGTTAATCAAGACGCTGCAATAATTATAAAAGAAGAAGATTTAGAGGCCGACTTTGAAAGCAAGTTTAAGCAGCTTGTGGCATCTCCAGAAAAACAAAAAAAGTTAGGAGATAACATAAAGAAATTAGCATTAGTAAATGCAACAAAAGAGATTGCAGATGAAGTTGAGAAACTTCTTAAAAACAATAAATGAATTTAAATAACATACATAACATCTATTTTATTGGCATTGGGGGCATTGGCATGAGTGCTCTAGCGCGCTATTTTAAAGCTAATAATAAGTGTGTTGCTGGTTATGATAAAACACAAACAGAAATCACAAATACTTTGACAGGTTTAGGTATTGAGGTTAACTTTTTAGATTCAATTGAAGGCATAGATTCAAAGTTTAAAAATATAGAAGATACATTAGTTGTTTATACACCTGCTATTCCTGATAAGCATAATCAGCTGAATTATTTTAATGAAAATGGGTTTACCGTTTTAAAGCGTTCTCAGATCTTAGGTTTAATAACAGAAAATACGTTTTGTTTAGCGGTAGCTGGAACACATGGTAAAACAACAACAACAAGTATTTTAGGGCATTTAATGCATGAATGTGATGTGCCTTTAACTGCTTTTTTGGGAGGAATAGGTGAAAATTATAATTCAAATTTAATTTTAAAAGGAACTGAGGTTTCGGTAGTTGAGGCAGATGAGTTTGATCGTTCTTTTTTAACATTATCACCAAATTTTGCCTGTATTACTTCAATGGATGCCGACCATTTAGATATTTATGGAGATGCTTCAGAATTAAAAAAATCATTTGAAGACTTTTCAAAAAAAATAAAGCCAAATGGGAAACTGTTTGTTAAAAACGGATTGCCATTAAAGGGGATAACATATGGTATAGAAGATGGTTCAGATTACAATGTTCAAAATATAAAAATTGAAAATGGTACATATGTTTTTGATGTAAAAACGCCAAAAACAATACTTGAAAATTTACAATTTAACCTGCCTGGTAGACATAATTTGTCTAATGCATTAATAGCCTTGTCGATGGCTGTAGAATATGGTTGCCCGCACCAACAGCTCGCCAAAGCATTAGCGTCTTATAAAGGGGTGAGGCGCAGGTTTACATATCAGGTAAAAACAGATGATTTTGTTTTTATTGATGATTATGCGCATCATCCAGAAGAAATAAATGCGGTACATCAAGCAGTTAGGGAAATGCATCCTAATAAAAAAGTTTTAGCCATTTTTCAGCCACATTTGTTTAGTAGAACACAAGATTTTGTAGATGATTTTGCAAAGAGTTTGTCACAATTTGATGAGTTGTTGTTGTTAGATATTTATCCGGCAAGAGAGTTGCCAATTAAGGGTGTTACTTCGTCTTGGTTATTAGGTAAAATAGAAAACGAAAACAAGCAATTAGTAAGTAAGGAACAGTTGCTGTCAAAAATACATGAAAGTAATGCTCAAGTAGTTCTAACAATTGGAGCAGGAGATATAGGAGAAGAAGTTAAACGTATTAAAAAAGAATTCAGTATTGCGAGTTAATTGGGGTTACATAAAAATGATTATTTTATTAGGCGTAGTGGTCTTTCTATTTGCTTTTGCATCATCAAGAAATGCGAGTAGAAATTTAACAAAACCTAATGTGAAATTCATTGGAGAAAACAATCTTTTTATTACTAACGAGACTGTTAGTAAATTGTTAATACAAAATTATGGTGGTGTTCAAAACATGCCCAAAGAAACTTTAGTTTTGAATGTATTAGAAAATGCCCTTAAATCTAATCCCATGGTTAAAACTGCAGAAGTGTATGTTGCTGTAAATGGTACGCTTAACGCTGAAGTAGAACAGAAAACACCTATTGCAAGAATAAGTACAAATGCGTCTTATTATATTGACGAAGAAGGTTCGTATATGCCGTTGTCAAAAAATTATTCTGCAAGAGTACCTTTAGTTACTGGTTATGTAGAGAAAAATAATTTAAAGAACGTTTATAAAATCGCTCTTAAAATTAGAAATGATGAGTTCTTGAAAAAACATGTTTTCGAGATTCATCAAGATATTAATAAGAAGCTTTTTTTAAAGCTTAGGAAATGTGATTTTTTAGTGCAATTGGGAGATGATAATTTTTTAGATAAAAAGATTAATAACCTAAAAGCATTTTATAAAATAAATCAAAAAGATAAAACACTTAACAATTATAGTAAAGTGAATTTGCAGTTTGAAAACCAAGTAATTTGTACCAAAATTTAAACTATGGAGCATAATTTAGCAGTAGGATTAGACATAGGAACCACAAAAATTGTGGCCATGATTGGTCGTAAAAATGAGTACGGCAAAGTAGAGATTTTAGGTATTGGTAAATCTAAAAGCTTAGGGGTACATCGTGGTGTAGTAAACAATATTACACAAACGATTCAATCTATTCAACAAGCTGTTCAAGAGGCCGAAGTTGCAGCAGATATGAAAATAGATGAGGTTACTGTCGGGATTGCGGGTCAGCATATTAGAAGTTTACAGCATAGTGATTATATAACACGTTCAAATTCTGAAACAGTTATTGATGATGATGATATTGATAGATTAATTAATCAAGTTCACAAATTAGTAATGCTACCTGGAGAAGAAATTATTCATGTATTGCCTCAAGAATATAAAATTGATGGTCAAGCTGAAATAAAAGAACCAATTGGTATGTATGGAGGTCGTTTAGAAGCGAATTTTCATGTTGTTGTTGGTCAAGTATCTTCTATTAGAAATATTGGACGTTGTGTACAAAGTTCAGGTTTAGATTTAGAAGGCATCACTTTAGAGCCTTTAGCATCTGCTAATGCAGTTTTATCTCAAGAAGAAAAAGAAGCTGGTGTAGCATTAATTGATATAGGTGGTGGAACTACCGATTTAGCAATTTTTAGAGACGGTATTATTCGTCATACTGCAGTTATACCTTTCGGCGGAAATGTAATTACTGAAGATATAAAAGAAGGTTGCTCAATTATTGAAAAGCAAGCAGAGTTATTAAAAATTAAATTTGGTTCTGCATGGCCAGGAGAAAATAAAGATAATGAGATTGTCTCAATCCCTGGTTTAAGAGGTAGAGAGCCTAAAGAAATTACATTAAAAAATCTGTCTAAAATTATTCATGCACGTGTTGTAGAGATTGTAGAGCAGGTGTATGTAGAGATTAAAAATTACGGACACGAAGAACAAAAGAAAAAATTAATTGCTGGTATTGTTTTAACAGGAGGCGGAAGTCAACTAAAACATTTAAAGCAATTGGTTGAATATATTACAGGAATGGATACCAGAATTGGATATCCTAACGAACATCTGGCTGGCGATAGTGATGATGATATCACAAGCCCTTTATTCGCAACAGCAGTAGGATTAGTGTTAGACGGTTTAAAACGTCAAGAAAGAATTAAAGTAGAACAGCAAGAAGAGCAAGTTGTTGAAGAAGAAGATGCTAAAGAAGAAGAGGAAGAAGTTAAAGAAAAACCTATTAAGGAAAGACGCTCATTTCTTGATAAGTTGACAGAGCGCGTTAAAGATTTTTTAGATAACGCAGAGTAGATTAAATCCATTGAATTAAAAATATTAAGTACAAAACCCCAGAAAAACAGAATTTTATGAGCAGCAAAAAAGAATTCGAAACAAGCATTTCATTTGATTTACCTAAAAATCAATCAAATGTAATAAAAGTCATAGGTGTTGGTGGCGGTGGTAGTAATGCCATAAATCATATGTTCCAGCAAGGTATTAAAGGCGTAGATTTTTACATTTGTAATACCGATGCACAGGCGCTTCAAAATAGCGGTGTTCCTAACAAAATCCAATTAGGATTAAACTTAACCGAAGGGTTAGGGGCAGGAGCAAATCCAGATATTGGAGAGCAATCAGCTGTAGAGAGTTTCGATGATATTTCTCAAATGTTAGACTCTAATACAAAAATGGTGTTTATTACTGCTGGAATGGGTGGTGGAACAGGTACTGGAGCTGCACCAATTATTGCTAAAATGGCTAAGGATTTAGACATTTTAACAGTAGGTATTGTTACAATGCCGTTTCAGTTTGAAGGAAGAATGCGTATTGAGCAATCTCAAAAAGGGATTGAAAAATTAAGAAATGTAGTAGATTCATTAATTGTAATTAATAACAACAAACTTCGCGAAGTTTACGGAAACCTTGGTTTTAAAGCTGGATTCTCTAAAGCTGATGAAGTATTATCTACCGCTGCTCGTGGTATAGCCGAAGTTATTACACATCATTATACACAAAATATTGATTTACGTGATGCTAAAACAGTATTAAGTAATAGTGGTACTGCTATTATGGGATCTGCGTTGGCATCTGGTCAAAATCGTGCACAAGACGCTATTCGTAAGGCGCTTGATTCTCCTTTATTAAACGATAATAAAATTACAGGAGCTAAAAATGTATTATTGTTAATTGTTTCTGGTGTTCAAGAAATAACTATTGATGAGATTGGCGAAATTAATGATCATATTCAAAATGAAGCTGGTCATGGTGCTAACATTATTATGGGTGTTGGTGAAGATGAATCTTTAGATGAGTCAATAGCGGTAACAATTATTGCAACAGGTTTTAACATAGAACAGCAAGACGAAATTTCTAATACCGAAACTAAAAAGGTAGTGCATTCACTTAGTGAAGAACAAGATTTAGATGCTGAAGAAAAAGAACCAGTAGTAATTGAGCCAATAATTGTATTAGAAGAAAAAGAGGAAGCACCTGTTGTTCGTCATACTTTAGAAATTGAACCAGAGGAGGAAGTATTTTTTGCTAAAAAAGAAGAGGTTCAAAAAGTTGAAGAAGTTGATGATGATTTTAAATTAATTCCTACTTCAGAAATTATCAAGAATATTGATGTCGTTTATAATGAAGTTAGTGCCAATATTGAAAACGTTACTAATAATATTGAGGAAGACGAAGATTTCATTATCAAGCCAGTAACAAGAATGGTTAATGATATTGAAGATGTTCAAGATATAGAGGTAATTTCAGATTACATTGAAGAAGAGCAACAAATTACATTAACCTTCGATTTACCATTATCAGCTTCAAATGAAACTATAGAAGAAGAAGAACTTGAAGAAGAGGTTATTTCTCATAATTTAACTGATGATATTAAAGATATTGATGTAAATGATCATGTTGAATTAATTACAGTAAATGAAACTAATGAGAAGGGAGATATAAGATATACTCTTGACGATTATGTTGAGGTGGAGTCTTCCATGAATAAATCACAAAAATCTGTAAATGAGGTTTTAGAAGAAGTTGAAGAAGAGATTGTTTTTGAAAAGAAAGTAGTTGTAGAGCCGGTTTCAATTGAAGAAGACTTGGAAGAAATTGATCCTATGAATAGTCCGATTTCTGAATTATTAAAAGAACGAGCAGAAGAGCGTAAGCGCAAAATGAAAGATTTCAATTATAAGTTTAACAACGCTAAAATTGATGATATTGAAAAAGAACCAGCTTATAAGCGTCAAGGAGTAGATTTAAATGATGCTAAGCATTCATCTGAAACCGATTTGTCAAGAACAAGTATAGGTATGGATGATAACGATGATATTCAATTAAGAAGTAATAATTCATTTTTACATGATAATGTAGATTAATTTATAACAATTTAACCTAGTGTGTTATTCAATGACCCGAAAAGTTCCCTCGACTTTTCGGGTTTTTTTCTTCAAGCATCTAACTTCAAACCTCTAACTTTTTTCTATCTTCGCATACAGTAAATATTTTAAAATTATGGGTTTACAACAAGAAGTAATGTCAGCTTTAAAAGAAGCTATGAAGTCTAAAGATCAAACAGCCTTAACAGCATTACGGGCTGTTAAATCGGCTATTTTATTGGCACAGACAGAAAGTGGTGCAAAAGAAGATTTAACAGAAGAGCAAGAGCTTAAAATACTTCAAAAGTTAGTTAAGCAACGTAAAGATAGTGCCGCTATTTATTTAGAGCAAGATAGAAAGGATCTTGCTTTACCTGAAATTGATGAAGCAGAAGTTATAAGTCAGTTTTTACCAGAAGCCTTAACCGATGAAGAGATAGAAAAAGTTGTTGTTGCAACTATTGAGCAAGTTGGAGCAGAAGGCATGAAAGATATGGGGAAAGTTATGGGCATGGTAAGTAAAGAATTAGCTGGTCAAGCTGATGGTAAAACCATTTCTAATATCGTAAAAGCCAAGTTGTCTTAAGTTAGTTTAAAAAATAATGGCTGCGTAGTTCAACTGGATAGAATATCAGACCTGCCTGCCGGCAGGCAGGTTTCGGCAAGTAAAAGAAGTTAGGATGATTTATTATGTTTATGTAATTAAAAGTGAAAAAGATAACCGATTATATAAAGGATTAACTCAAGATTTAGAAAAGAGAATTAATCAACATAATATGGGAGAGAATAAGTCTACAAAAGGATTTAGGCCATGGGTTTTAATATATTCGAAAGTGTTTACATCAAGACTGGACGCTAGAGATTATGAAAAATATTTAAAATCAGGCACGGGTAGAGATTTTTTGAAGACAATTATATAAAATTAATGGCTGCGTAGTTCAACTGGATAGAATATCAGACCTGCCTGCCGGCAGGCAGGTTTCGGCAAGTAAAAGAAGTTAGGATGATTTATTATGTTTATGTAATCAAAAGTGAAAAAGATAACCGATTATATAAAGGATTAACTCAAGATTTAGAAAAGAGAATTAATCAACATAATATTGGAGAGAATAAGTCTACAAAAGGATTTAGGCCATGGGTTTTAATATATTCGAAAGTGTTTACATCAAGACTGGACGCTAGAGATTATGAAAAATATTTAAAATCAGGCACGGGTAGAGATTTTTTGAAGACAATTATATAAAATTAATGGCTGCGTAGTTCAACTGGATAGAATATCAGACCTGCCTGCCGGCAGGCAGGTTTCGGCAAGTAAAAGAAGTTAGGATGATTTATTATGTTTATGTAATCAAAAGTGAAAAAGATAACCGATTATATAAAGGATTAACTCAAGATTTAGAAAAGAGAATTAATCAACATAATATGGGAGAGAATAAGTCTACAAAAGGATTTAGGCCATGGGTTTTAATATATTCGAAAGTGTTTACATCAAGACTGGACGCTAGAGATTATGAAAAATATTTAAAATCAGGCACGGGTAGAGATTTTTTGAAGACATTTATATAAAATTAATGGCTGCGTAGTTCAACTGGATAGAATATCAGACCTGCCTGCCGGCAGGCAGGTTTCGGCAAGTAAAAGAAGTTAGGATGATTTATTATGTTTATGTAATCAAAAGTGAAAAAGATAACCGATTATATAAAGGATTAACTCAAGATTTAGAAAAGAGAATTAATCAACATAATATTGGAGAGAATAAGTCTACAAAAGGATTTAGACCATGGGTTTTAATATATTCGAAAGTGTTTACATCAAGACTGGACGCTAGAGATTATGAAAAATATTTAAAATCAGGCACAGGTAGAGATTTTTTGAAGACATTTATATAAAATTAATGGCTGCGTAGTTCAACTGGATAGAATATCAGATTTCGGCTCTGAGGGTTGGGGGTTCGAATCCCTTCGCGGTCACGAATGAAAAGAAAGCAACCAAAAAAATAATCAAGCTTGCTTGAAATTATTTTTTTGGTTGCTTTCTTTTATCAAAGCGGAGCTTTGAGGGATATACAATCCCATTAAAAAGTCAAATTATTATAAAGACTGGCTTAAAAAGCTTGCTTGAAATTATTTTTTTGGTTGCTTTCTTTTATCAAAGCGGAGCTTTGAGGGATATTCAATCCTATTAAAAAGTCAAATTATTATAAAGAATGGCTTAAAAAGCAAGCTTGATTATTTTTTTGGTTGCTTTCTTTTATCAAAGCGGAGTTTTGAGGGATATCCAATCCCATTAAAAACCTTAACAAAAGTAAATTAAAGAAAAGACTCCAATTTATCCACCATTTCTGTGCTGCCACAAAAAAATGGAATACGCTGATGTATCTCTGTAGGTTTAATATCTAATATGTGTTGAACGCCATCTGTTGCTTTTCCACCAGCTTGCTCTGTTAACAAAGCAATAGGGTTTGCTTCGTACAGTAATCTTAATTTACCGTTTTTATTTTTAGTGCAATTGGGATTTGGTTGGCAGTCTGTCTATTGACATTGCCCCTGGAAACCATCCATAATAGCATTTCTGCCTTTTGCTTTTTCACCAAAACGTAAGGCTTTTAGTTTTGGATTTGCAATCATTAAATCACGACAAATTAGTGTTATTTTAATAACCTTCTACTATTCTTGTTCTTTAACTTCAGCAGATTTTTGAGCTTCAGGACTGTTATAATCTTGCAAGAAATTAACATCTACCATAGAACCTGCAATACCCATAGTAGATAGTTTAACAAATATCCCTAAGGCTCCTGGATTGTATCGTCCAGATTTGCAAGGTAACATTGTAAATACAGAAACCTCAGTTTAGGGAATTGCCATGAAAGTAAAAAAAAGGGGAGGCTTATTTAGTTCGCTTTGAGATGCAATAAATTAGTAGACTATCTCATACGTATTAGTTCAGTTATGATATTTATCATACATTTTTAGGTTTTGGTTTAGTAATTTTAGAGGACTAAAACAAAAATGTTATGATTAGAAAAGAGCCAATTTCAATGATTATGACCGCGGACGTCATCACATTAAAACAAACAGATAATTTAGAAACCGCAGAGCATCTTTTTAAGCACCATAAAATTAGACATATTCCTGTAGTTAATGGTAAAAAGATAGTTGGGATGTTAAGCTATACCGATTTACTTCGTTTAAGTTTTGCAGATGTAACTAATGATGATGATAGTTCTGCAGATTTGATGGTTTACAGTATGTTTACGATTGAGCAAGTAATGAAACAAAGTATTGAAACAGTATCTTCATCTAACTCTATTAAAGAAGTAGCAGAAATATTGGCTATAAAAGAATTTCATGCTCTACCTGTAGTAGATAATAATGTGCTAGTTGGTATTGTAACCACTACAGATCTTATAAAATATTTATTAAAGCAATTTTAGCCAGATTTTCGGTATTATGACATCCTTATAATTGATATGTTTTTTTATTATCAAGTGTTTATTAAACAAATTTAAACCTGAAGATTATGAGAGCTTATACACCAGTTTCAACAATAATGACTAGAAACATTATTGCCATAACTACTGAAGAAGATTTAGAAAGAGTAGAAGCGTTGTTCAGTCGGAATAAAATTAGACACATACCTGTAATGTCCAACGGTGTAATTGTGGGTATGCTAAGTTATACAGATTTAATGAGAATTAGTTTTTCTGAAACTTCTGATGATGAAAGTGAATCGGTAGACTCGGTAGTATTTAATTCGTTTACAATTGAACAAGTAATGGTTAAAGATGTCGTAACTGTTACAAGCGATACCTCTATAAAAGACGTTGTTAAAATTTTAGCTAATAGGGAGTTTCATGCTTTGCCTGTTGTTGATAATGGTAACTTAGAGGGAATAGTAACAACTACAGATTTATTAAACTATATGTTAAAACTAATTTAAGAATTAGCTAGTGCTTTTAAGTCTTTTATCGTTTCAGGCTGATTAGAACTTTTAAAAACATAACTTCCAGCTACTAGAACATCTGCACCCGCATCAACAAGCTGTTTTGCATTTTTATTAGTAACACCACCATCAATTTCAATTTTGGTGGAAGCACCTTTTCTTGTAATTAAATCTTTTAGTTGTTTAACCTTACTATATGTGTTTTCAATAAAACTTTGACCTCCAAAACCAGGATTAACACTCATTATGCATACTAAATCTATATCATTAATAGTGTCTTCTAAAACATTTATATTGGTATGAGGATTCAAAGCAACACCAGCTTTCATACCTTCATTCTTAATTGCCTGAAGCGTACGATGTAAATGCGTGCAAGCTTCGTAGTGAACGGTTAAAATATCACTTCCTAAATCTGCAAATGTTTTTATGTATCTATCCGGATCCACAATCATTAAGTGCACATCAATAGTTTTATTAGCATGTTTACTTATAGCTTGTAAAACAGGCATACCAAAAGAAATATTTGGAACAAAAACACCGTCCATAATATCAATATGAAACCAATCGGCTTCACTAGTGTTAACCATTTCTATATCACGTTGAAGGTTAGCAAAATCTGCTGCTAGTATTGAAGGTGCAATTAATTTAGAATCCATTGTTTTTTGTTGAAATATAATGCAAAAGTAAATGTTTTAAAATCTTTTTTAGGTTAAGACGCCTATAAAATTTTCAACCATTAGAATAACCTTGTTAGCTACTTTATTATCAGCTTGTTTTAACCAATTAAGGTATTCGTTTAGTTCATTAAATTCTTGACTGCTTTTTACTATAGAAAATCCGAAATTGTAATCTTCAAATATCCGTTGTTCAATAGTATTGTTTATTACTTTTATAATATTTCTATGTCTAGTGTCAAATCTAATTTTGTCATAGGTCAAATCAACATGTTCTTCAACACCTTCAAGAACTTGCAAAAAATTACCATTATGGAATATTAAAACACCAGTAATATTTCGTTTTAAATTATTTTGTTTTGCCTTTAAATATATTTTTTTTATAGATTCTATAGACTCATATTCGCTCGAGTCACTTATATAGCATATGGTTTTAAGCATTTTTGTTGTGAGGGTTTTGGTTGAGAGATGGTTTTGGTTTTAAGTTGTTTGTTTAATACGAAGTTAAGAAAAAAAATAAACCCGCGGTAATCAGCCGCGGGTTCTTTCATCAATCAAAAAACGAACAGTTATGTTGTAACTGTTGTTACTGTAATTTAGTCGTAATTTTTAGTAATTACTATCCTAAATATGTTTTTAATATTTTACTTCTAGACGTATGTTTTAATCTACGAATAGCTTTTTCTTTAATTTGTCTTACACGCTCACGAGTTAAATCGAAAGTCTCACCAATTTCTTCAAGAGTCATTGGGTGTTGGTTTCCTAGACCAAAGTATAAACGAATAACATCTGCTTCACGAGGTGTTAATGTTTCCAAAGCACGTTCGATTTCTGTACGTAAAGATTCGTGTAATAATTCACGATCTGGGTTTGGAGATTCTCCAGAGTTTAATACATCGTATAAGTTAGAATCTTCACCTTCAACTAAAGGCGCATCCATACTTACGTGACGACCAGAGTTTTTCATAGACTCCTTAACATCGTTAATAGTCATATCCAATTCTTTTGCAATTTCTTCTGCAGAAGGTGGACGTTCATGACTTTGCTCTAAAAAGGCAAATGTTTTATTAATCTTATTGATTGAACCAATTTTGTTTAAAGGTAAACGTACAATACGCGATTGCTCAGCTAATGCTTGAAGAATCGATTGACGAATCCACCAAACGGCATACGATATAAATTTAAAACCACGCGTTTCATCAAAACGTTGTGCGGCTTTAATTAAACCTAAATTACCTTCATTAATTAAATCGGGTAAAGTAAGTCCTTGGTTTTGGTATTGTTTTGCAACAGATACAACGAAACGTAAATTAGCTTTTGTTAACTTCTCTAAAGCGATTTGATCACCAGCTTTAATACGTTGTGCTAATTCAACTTCTTCGTCGGCTGTAATTAAATCAACCTTACCAATTTCCTGTAGATATTTATCTAACGAAGCGGTTTCTCTATTGGTAACCTGCTTCGTAATTTTAAGTTGTCTCATCTAATGTTGTCCTGAATTTAATTGTGAATAAATAGGTCGCTCAATAGTTATACGCACAATTGTTACTTTTTGTTACAAAAAAAATAAATTATTTTTAATGCTTTAGTTATTAGACTCTTGATTTGCTAAAAAGTCACAAAGCTATTTAATTGTTCTAATTTTTTAATCAAAAAAAACCGTTTCAAACTAATGAAACGGTTTTTATTTTATTCAATTAAAAGAACTTAATCTTCCTTCTTATCTTCTCTAGGTCTTCTATCGTCACGACGGTTATCGCGTCCACGATTATCTCTACCTCTGTTATCTCGTCCTCGATTATTATCTCTTGGTGGTCTTTCAACATAACCTTCTGGTTTTGGTAAAATAGCTTTTCTAGATACTTTTTCTTTACGTGTACGTTTGTCTATACCAAAATATTTTACATCAAATACGTCGCCCATGTTTACAACATCGGATACATTTTCTGTACGTTCCCAAGCTAATTCACTAACGTGTAATAAAACTTCGTTTCCTGGAGCGTCCATATATTCTACAACAGCACCAAAATCAAGCATTTTAATAACTTTTACTTCATAAACGCTACCAACTTCAGGCTTAAATAAAATAGAATCTATTTTTGCCATAACAGCATCAATACCTTTGCTACCAACACCTAAAATTTCTACAATACCTTCTTCTGTAACAGGATCTTCGTTAATAACGATAGTTGTTTCAGTTTCCTTTTGCATTTCTTGAATCACTTTTCCTCCTGGTCCAATTAATGCACCAATAAATTCATTAGGAATACGTCTAGATACCATTGTAGGAGCGTGGTCTTTAACATCTGCATTAGGTGTTTCAATAGTTTCTGTAATTTTACCTAAAATATGTAAACGACCGTCACGTGCTTGTTTTAAAGCATTTACAAGAATTTCATAAGAAAGTCCTTTTACTTTAATATCCATTTGGCAAGCAGTAATTCCGTCTTCAGTACCTGTAACTTTAAAGTCCATATCACCTAAGTGATCTTCATCACCTAAAATATCAGAAAGAACAGCGTACTTTCCAGAATCAGCATCAGAGATTAATCCCATAGCAATACCAGAAACAGGTTTCTTTAATTGTACACCCGCATCCATCATAGCCATTGTACCAGCACAAACTGTTGCCATAGAAGAAGAACCATTAGATTCTAAAATCTCAGACACCACACGTACAGTATATGGGCAATCTTCAGGAACCATACCTTTTAAAGCACGTTGTGCTAAATTACCGTGTCCAATCTCACGACGAGATGTTCCACGAATAGGTCTAGCTTCTCCAGTTGAGAAAGGAGGGAAGTTATAATGTAAATAGAAACGGTCTTCACCTTCAAAAGATGGCATATCTATTTGTGCAGCTTCTCTACTTGTACCTAAAGTAACGGTAGCTAAAGCTTGAGTTTCCCCACGAGTAAATATAGAAGAACCATGTGTAGAAGGTAAGTAATCTACCTCACACCAAATTGGTCTAATTTCATCAGTTTTACGTCCATCTAAACGTAAACCTTCGTTTAATGTTAAATCTCTAACAGCAGCTTTTTCAGCTTTGCTATAATATTTAGAAATTAATCCACCATAATCTGCTTGCTCTTCTTCAGAAAAACTTGCTATTATTTCTTCTTTAATCTCACCAAAAGCAGCGCTACGTTCGTGCTTAGCAGAACCTGCTTGAGCTATAGCATATACTTTATCGTAAGCCATGTCGTGAATTTTCTGAGCTAAATCAGCCTCTTCTCTTTCACCATCATACTCACGTACATCTTTTTTACCGAAAGCCTTAGCTAAAGCTTCTTGAGCAGCACATTGCACTTTAATAGCTTCGTGTGCAAACTTAATAGCCTCAGTCATTTCTTCTTCAGAAATCTCATCCATTTCACCTTCAACCATCATTACAGAATCAGCAGAAGCTCCAATCATCATATCGATGTCAGACTCTTCCAATTGTGCTCTAGTTGGGTTAATAATAAATTCTCCGTTAACACGACCAACTCTAGCTTCAGAGATAGCACATTCAAACGGGAAATCTGATAATTGAATAGCTGCAGAAGCGGCTAAACCTGCCATAGCATCAGGCATAACTTCAGGATCGTGAGACATTAACTGGATCATTACCTGAGTTTCAGAATGGTAATCTTTTGGGAATAATGGACGTAAAACACGATCCACTAAACGCATCGTTAATACTTCACCGTCACTAGGTCTAGCTTCTCTCTTAAAGAAACCTCCTGGGTAACGACCAGCAGCAGCAAATTTCTCTCTGTAATCTACCGTTAACGGTAAAAAGTCAACATCTGCTTGCTTGTAATTGGAAACAACAGTACACAAAAGCATACATTTTCCAGATTGAACAACAACAGAACCATGTGCCTGTTTTGCTAATTTTCCGGTTTCGATAGAAATCTCTCTACCGTCTCCTAGGTCAATAACCTCTTTAAAAACTTTTGGAATCATAAATTTTTTCTTGTAATTCAAGTAAATGCATACTCAAATCATGTTAAACAATGGTCGTTGTGTTGTTGTGTGTAGTTGTTGTGTGCGACAAATAAATGTCTGTGACCAATGAAAAACTGATAATCCTGAACTTGTTTCAGGACCTGCTTATTCATATTGCGCGGTTTAAACTCCTACGCTCGAGTTATATTATTTGGGCGCCTGCCTGCCGGCAGGCAGGTTACCTAAAGGTCGGGCTTTACGTTGCAAGTCCTCGCTCTTCCTTCGTCAGGCTGTGGGCTTTTCTCTGCAATCCCTAACGCAAAAACAAAAAACCACGTTAAAATAACGTGGTCTTTTATTTTTTAGATTTATTTTCTTAAACCTAATTCTTTAACTATTGCACGATATCTTAAGATATCTTTCTTAGTTAAGTAATCAAGTAAGCTTCTTCTTTTACCTACTAATTTTACCAAAGAACGCTCTGTATTATAATCTTTACGATTATTTTTTAAGTGCTCAGTTAAGTGGTTAATTCTTTGAGTAAACAAAGCAATTTGTCCTTCTGCAGAACCGGTATCGTTTTTACCTTTACCGTGTTTTGCAAACATTTTTTCTTTTTCTTCTTTTGATAAATACATGCTAATATTATTGTAAATGATTTTTATGTACACGAAAGCCTTTCTTTCGAGCGGCAAATATAATGTTTTTTTGGTTTTATTTTATTTTCCTTTTAATTTATCTCTAAAGAAATTTAAAATAAGCTACGTGTTTATGTTTAGGTAGAATATTGAATAAGTATTTTAATAATAAAATCACTAGATTAAGCAGTATTAAAAATTATAAACGATAGCTCTTGAGTTATAATAAAACTCAAGGTTTGTTGTTCAATTCACTTGGCATATAACCAAATCGGTCTTTAAATTTTTTACTAAAATAAGAAGAGCTATTTAGACCTATACTGTATTTAACCTCTTTTATTTTTAAGCCATTAGAAGAAGATAATAATTCGTGTGCTTTTTTTAATCGTAATTCTAAGATGTACTTTGCAGGTGTCATATTTTTTTCTGCAGAAATAATTCTCGATAATTGTCTTTGACTATAACCTGTTTTAAGAGAAAGTGTTTTAACATTAAAATCTTCTTTAGAAAGGTTCTTATTTATTTGCTCGAATATTTGGGAGAAGTTATTGTGTTTATTCTCAGGTTCTGCAAAAGAGTCTATGTTATTGGTATAGAGTTTTATATTAGATATTGCCCTTCTTTGTTTAAAACAATTAATTATATAGTTTTCAACGCTTGAGTCTTTAAGCATCAAATTATCAATGTTTTTCGTTTTAATTATTAAAAAAGAAACTGTTTTATGCGTTGAGAATGATGAGTATTCGTTATTAAATTTATGCCCATTTATTAATGGTTCTATAATATTGTTTTTAATTAAATTAAATTGACTTTGATTTGTGTTAAGGAAAGCTTCTACACTATTAAATGAAAAAGAATAATCAAAATTAGGAGCTAATATTTTATCATAATATTGATTCAAGTTGTAGTCATCATCAATAATTATGGTGTTAATTTTTAAACCTTCAATATGGATGTGCTCAGACTCGCTTCTACTGTTTAGAGAAGTAATAAGGTCAAAAATACTGCTGCTTATTTTTTTTTGATTAGCGCTCAAATAATATCTTTTAAATTATGACCATTTTTTTCTAATAAGTCACACTTAAAAATAAAATTAACCATTTATTTTAAAAAAGAACCTAATTTAATAGTTAATTTTATGTAAATTATAGATTACAAAAAAATGTTTTTTATCGAGGATAATTATCATTACAACGTAAAAATAATACAAAATGTCTGTTTTGAGCTACATTTTGTGTTTTTTTGAGACACAAAAATCTATAAACCAACTTTATTTTTGTGCTTAAAATATTAATGCTTTGTTTGAAAAGAAAATAACTTCAAAAAAATTTTCAATTAGAGTACAAAATATTAATGAAAGTAGAATAGTAAAAACTTTCCCTAAAATAACAATGGCCTAATTATAGTGTATATGAAATCAAAATTACAATGCTTAAAATTTGATAAGATTAATTTAAAAAAAGGAAAAAACATAGTTTTGTTTTTATCCTTTTTTCTGTTTTCCTTAATTTCTGTTTTTTCTCAAACTCTTGATGCAAATGGAGACTTTGTTGTAACCTATAATGGTGCTGAAGATGTCGAGGCATTAAATGCTGTAGGATCAAATAATGAAATCTCTGTAATGGCTTTAAAAGATCCAGGAATCCAGCCGTTAGCAAATGTTGTTATTACTTTTCAGTTACCAGATGGAATTATTTATACAGATAATACGGTAGCTATTTTTAGTCAATCATCTACAACAGGGAATGTATATGTGATTGATGATGCTTTAACCACCGATTTTAACCAGCCAATATTTACTATTTACAGAGATAGTGGTGCTAGTGATTCTTGGGGAGTGAATGATGAAGTGGTTTTTACATTTAATAGAACTGCAGAATGTGAAGCTGTAACTTTTAAAGAAGACCTAATGGGTACTTTTAAAGATAATGTTTCAAATTTCCAATATACTAATTCTACTGTAACTAGAACTGCCGAAGATATAGATCCTAATATTGGTACATACAATTTGTTATCTGCAGCGTTTTCTATAGCAACTATTGATCCTGTGAATGGAATAGTTGGAGGTGGTAATTTGCATACAAGAGATATTTCTGTAATTAACGGGGGAAATTCAGGTGTTACTGAGGGACAACATATTGTTACAATTGGTGATAATATTGTAGATTATAAGTTTTATTATCAAACAATAGAATTAACTCCAACTTCAACATCTAACCCAACTGCAACAACTACAGAATATGTGTTTGATTATGATTTAACTCAAGCTCCTTTTTTTGGATTAGATACCACAAATGGAGGCGTTGATAATGGAGAGAATGGAGATGGAATTTTTGAAGGTTCAGAAACATTGATTTTTTCTGAAAGTTTTGAACTTGATGCTTGTGATTATACTTCAGTAACACATTTAGCTAAATGGGAATGTCAAGATTCGGGGGATGTTGCTGCTAATGTTTTGTTTGGAGCAAATAGCCCTTTATTAAGTATTGTAGAAACTCAAAACCCACATAATATTGCTGGTACCAATCATGTTATTCTTTCTATAACAAATAATGGTGCTGGTACAGCAGCTTGGGCTCAGGATGTTATGTTTAACTTAGGTTTAGGGTCTAATGGACAAAATGAATCAACTACTTATAATGATAATATTTACTATGCCTTTGATTATTATGATACAAGAAGGGTTAGTAATTTTTCAATTGGAGGGAATGCCTTTACTCCAGACAATATAACTACCACTAATGCAACTCGGGCTGGTTATGGTTCTGGTTATACTTTTGGGTTATTACCTAATATACATAATACCGATATAGATGGTGCTGGCGGTTTAACAGATATTGATAATGACGGTTTTTTTGATGATATTGCTCCAGGAGATACCGTTGTATTTGAATTTGATTACGATTTAAATCCAAGAGATAATTGTGGAATAGGAACCTCTCATTATATGCAATGGGAGCATGTGTTTTTTGATGCATTAACAAAAGATCAATGTGGTGTATCCAGACCAACGGAAGGGGTTGATTTAAATTATGGAAACATAATGAGAGATCGTACAAACCCAACGGTATTTCAACAAGATACAGATATTTTGGAAGCTGTCCCTTTTGAAGTGGCTATTGCGCCTTCATTAGATATTCAAGATTTTACGCATAATGGTCATGCAGCATTAAATTCAAATATGGATAGTGAGTTTTTTGTAACTATTACTGTGCCAAGAGGAATTACCTTGGCACCCGGTGCAGATCCTGGTCTCGTTTTAACCGAAGTAGGTTACGACCCTTTAGATGGAGTAACTCCAACACCAGGTGTGAAAAATACGATAACCTTTAGTTCTACCGATTTACAGAGGTATTATGTTTTAGGAGCAAACGGTGAAAACTACGCTCGTTTTCCATTAATAATGGATTGTGATGAATTGTTATTAGGTGGAGTGCAATCAGTAATTAATATAACATATGAAACAGAATTGAAATTATATGACACCGGTGGTGGTGCAGAGGTTTTTTCAAGATCTATACACTGTGGTCCTTTTGAACCAATTATAGAGCATTCATGTAATCCGCCTTGTTCGGGGCCAAATATTACATCGTTTGACGCTTATAGAATTACACCAGGTTATACTGATAATACTGAGGCTTCAACTGTAGATTTAACTTCAGGTGGTTACGAATTAGATGTTTATTTGGCAGGAGATGAGATGAAAGTAGAAACAGATGGTTTTATGAGTAATTTATCATCTGATAATTTATATTTTATTCAAACATATATTACTGACGGACTTACATCTGGTGCAAATGATATAGAATTTGTTTCTGGTACAATTGTTATTACTGATGATTCAAATGCATCAGCTACAACTTCAACATATGCAATTCCAGCTCCAACAATATCTTCAAGTGGTGAAAATCATACATTAGTTTATGACTTATCTGGTGTTATTTCAGAATTAGATTCTGGAACTGTGGATGATAGTGATTCTTTCCATGTAGAATTTACTTATAAATTCGCAACAGATGCTTATACAAATTATGGCTATCACATATTATCTAATTTTAGAGGTAGATATAGAATAACAGAAACATTACCAGGTACTACATCTGGAATAGCAAACGATAATGATAATGATGGTACTCCAAATGAAAACATAAGCTGTTTTGATTGGGGAGATAGTGTAGGATACCATAGACCAGATATTTTAAGAAATCATACCAGTACTACAGCTTTTGAATATTGTGAGCAACCTTGGGTGTATTTAAGAAATGATTATGTAAGAGCAAATGCAACACATTTACATACTGGTGAATTTAGACCAACAACTAGAATTCAACAAATGGAATTTACGGTTCCAGATGGTATAGAGGTTTTAGATGTTCGAGCTAATAATACTGAAGGTTCTTTTTTCTTAAGTAATGGGGATTTGGCTATGACGCAGTCAGGAAATACGTTTACGGTTACACCAGCAGGAAACTATAAAAACTCAGATCAGAGAGCAACAGTCGCTTATGGGTGGCAAGTTCAAGTTCAGTCTAATTGTGAGTTAGAACCTTCAACGGCGATAACAGCTGTAACGACATCAGAATATTTAGCATATTCTAATAATTCTGAAATAATTACGATAACAAATACTGGAAACCTAAATTATACTAGACCAACATTTATTTTACAGCCTTTAGTGAGTTCAACAGTTGTTGGATTTGGTCCAGAAGCAGAGTTTGATGTTAATATAGTTAATACTAGTAATGCAGGAGGAGATGTTGCTTTTAATTGGCTTTATGTTCCTCAAGTTGGAAATATTGTTATTACTGGTGCAGAAGATATTACCTCTGGAACTGGGGTGGCACTAAATGTTGTACAAGTTAACGGGGATTCCTATGTCGAAATAGGAAGTTTAAATGCTTCAGAGTCAAAAAACATTAGAATTAAAGCAACTTATGATAGTTGTACAGACATTCCAATGAACTTTAGTTTGGCTTCCGATTGTTATAGCTACCCTGCAGATTATTCTAACTTAACTGCGGTTTGTTATGATGAAACAATTCAAATGACATTACAGCCAGCTAATGCTCAAGTTCAACAAAATATAACATCTCAACCTTCCGCAGCTATTAATATGTGTGATCAATTTCAGGTAGAGGTGGAGTATTTAAGCGCACAATTTGGAACAGTTGCTGATCCAGTTGCATCACTTGTTGTTTTTAACGGTATAGCTGGAATAGATGTTATTCTGGTAGAAGTTGAATATCCAGGTGGCTCAGGTGATTGGGAAGATGTAACTTCATCGGTTGTAGGTGCTGCAAGTACCTATACCGTAGGTATTACACATTCAGACTTAGCTGATTCTGGAGGAGTGCCTTATGGCGGTATACCCGGTATTGGCGAGGTAGGGGCACCTGCTAATTTAAGAACAGCAAACGTACGTTATACACTTCAAACTACTTGCGACTATGTTTCAAACTCGCCATTAACATTTATAATAAATGGAGATAAAACTTGTGGAGAACCGGTTGTTGGAAATGGAAGTAAGGTTATATCAAATGGAGTAGAAGTGAATGGATTAACTGCACCTTATAATGCAACGCCAACAATTACTTTACCAGATTTTTTAAATGTAGATGGGGCACATATAGATGGTTGTTCTGCACAAGAAACAGTAAATATATCAACAACATTTAATGAGATTACGACTCCAACTGGAGCAAATGATTATGGTAAAGTTGTATTGCCAACAGGAGTAACTTATGTGAGTGGAACTTTTGTAAGTCTTACTACAGGAGCAAATGAAGTAACTTTATTTAGCTTTAATGCAAATGAATTAATTATTCAATACCCGTCTAATTTAACAACAGGTGACAATACAGTATTTGAGTTTGATATTGTACCTGACGCAGGTTATTGCGAAGAAAATGCTTTGGTTAGTTTTACAAACTATATAGAGCAAAATCCTGGAGCAATTTGTGCAGGAGTAAGTTGTGGGACAAGTTTAATTTCAACGGGAAGTTCTAACGAAGATTTAGACATTAAGAAAGCAGCTGTTGAAATTAATTTAGATTCTGCAATAGGAACAGTAACAGTTTTAGATGAATTAATAACTGCCGATTTTACAATTGATAATACATCAGATGTTGATGTAACAGCACCAGCTACTATTGGAGCTTATTATGACGTTAACCTAGACGGTGTTTATGATGCTGGAGATTTAGAGTTAGGCAGTCATATTATTACATCGGCAATTCCAGCTGGAGGTTCAATTACAGAAAGTATTCAATTTACTGCAACGCCTACACAAGCTTGTAATATTTTATTAGTAATGCGGGTTGATGAGAACCCTTGTATATGTTTGCCAGCAAGTGTAAGTATGGGGGCTCCAAGTGTTTTAACTGGAGTTGGTGGATCAAATGTACCTGTTTGTGAGGATTATGATGGTAGTAGTGTAACATTAGGTTCTGCTAATAACCCAGATTATACTTACGAATGGACAGGTTTAACACCAGCTGATGATATTACATATCTTGATAACCCAACAACAGCACAGCCAAACTTTGTATATGGAGGGGCAGATTTAACAGCTACAACTACATTTACATATCAAGTAGAGATTACTCGTCCTGGAGGATGTACATCTACAGATACTGTTGATGTTACAGTAACATTTATAGAACAACCTATTATAGATTCTAGTGAGTTAGATATTTGTGCAGATGAATATTTGTCAATTACATTTGGTAATACTTTAGGAAGTGATGAAATTATTAAAATTTGGAAAAATGCAGCGTTAACAACACCTGCAAACCTTCCAAACACGAGTGGTATTTGGAACTCAACGGAATTGTTTCCTGCCGGAACAGGAAATTTATATGCAACTGTTGAAAATACTGTTACAGGCTGTAGAACAGATGCTGTAACAATACCATATACAATATTAGATCGTGCTGCTACACCAACTATTGTAGTTCAAGCACCAACATGTGCTGCTGCCGGAACAGCAACAATAAGTAATTATGTTTCTGGGAATATATATACTTCAGACCCATCAGGCTTAAATGTTGATGGAAGTGGAGTTATTAGTGGATTTGTATACGGAACAGAATACATAATCAACTCTGGGAATACAACAATTCCGCTTTGTACATCTGAAGATTCAGAACCTTTTACAGTTTTAGATCAATTAGTGTCTCCAGATACACCAGCTATTTCAGTTGTAGCACCAACATGTGAAGCAGCAGGAACGGCAACCATTACCAACTACGTTTTTGGTAATACGTATACATTTAGTGATGCGGCATTGAGCGTTAATGTACTAGGAGAAATTAATGGCTTTACCTATGGGGCTGCATATTCAGTCACTTCAGGAAGTACGTCTAGTCCAGTTTGTACATCAGCAGCAGGATCGTTTACAGTATTAGATCAATTAGCAACACCAAATGCACCAGTTATTTCGGTTGTAGCACCAACATGTGCGGCAGCAGGAACAGCTACAATAACTAATTACGTATCAGGAAATACGTATACATTTAATGATGCAGCATTGAGTGTTAATGGAAGTGGATTAATAAGTGGTTATAATTTTGATACAACTTATACGGTAACTTCAGGAAGTTCAACGAGTCCAGTTTGTACATCAGCAGCGTCATCGTTTACAGTTTCAGATCAATTAGCAACACCAGATGCACCAGTCATTTCAGTTGTAGCACCAACATGTGAAGCAGCAGGAACAGCAACAATTACCAACTATGTATTTGGTAATACGTATACATTTAGTGATGCAGCATTAAGCGTAAATGTACTAGGAGAAATAGATGGCTTTACTTATGGTACAGCTTACACAGTCACCTCAGGAAGTACGTCTAGTCCAGTTTGTACATCAGTAGCATCATTACCATTTACGGTATTAGATCAATTAGCAACACCAGATGCACCAGTTATTTCGGTTGTAGCACCAACATGTGCAGCAGCAGGAACAGCAACAATAACTAATTACGTATCAGGAAATACGTATACATTTAGTGATGCAGCATTGAGTGTTAATGGAAGTGGATTAATAAGTGGTTATAGTTTTGATACAACTTATACGGTAACTTCAGGAAGTTCAACGAGTCCAGTTTGTACATCAGCAGCGTCATCGTTTACAGTTTCAGATCAATTAGCAACACCAGATGCACCAGTCATTTCAGTTGTAGCACCAACATGTGAAGCAGCAGGAACAGCAACAATTACCAACTATGTATTTGGTAATACGTATACATTTAGTGATGCAGCATTAAGCGTAAATGTACTAGGAGAAATAGATGGCTTTACTTATGGTACAGCTTACACAGTCACTTCAGGAAGTACGTCTAGTCCAGTTTGTACATCGGCAGCATCATTACCATTTACGGTATTAGATCAATTAGCAACACCAGATGCACCAGTTATTTCGGTTGTAGCACCAACATGTGCAGCAGCAGGAACAGCAACAATAACTAATTACGTATCAGGAAATACGTATACATTTAGTGATGCAGCATTGAGTGTTAATGGAAGTGGATTAATAAGTGGTTATAGTTTTGATACAACTTATACGGTAACTTCAGGAAGTTCAACGAGTCCAGTTTGTACATCAGCAGCGTCATCGTTTACAGTTTCAGATCAATTAGTAACACCAAATGCTCCAACTTTTACTCAAGTTAATAATGTTTGTTTACAACAAGTAGGAAGTGTTAGTGTAACAAATACAATAGGCACTTCAACTTATACTTTAACAGGAATTAATCCAGCAGTAGCTGCGCAAACAGGAACTAATTTTTCTGGTTTGGATGCAGGAACATATGAATTAACAGAGACAAATATTGATGGATGTATTTCATCAGCAACAGCTATTGTAATAATTAATAACTGTACCGATGCTATCGATGATATCAACAACACGTTTGTAGATGTAGCTGTAGATGGTAACGTAATAACGAATGATGAGGATAACGAAGATGATACTCAAACGGTAACAGCTTACGATGAATTAAGTACCAATGGCGGTACGGTAGTGATGAGTCCAAATGGAGATTATGTTTACACTCCAGCACCGGGCTTCACAGGAACGGATACCTTTACATATACCATTTGTGATGACGGTGTACCACAAGCCTGTGATACAGCAACGGTAACTATTGAAGTATTAGCCGATCCAAATACAGATATTAATGAAGTCGTAGCCAATAATGATATAGCAACAACCGAATCAGGCGAGTCAGTAGACATTGTTGTATTATCAAATGACTTCGATCCAGAAGGGAATGCATTTACAGTAACACCAGGTTCAGCAAGTGATCCAGCCAATGGAACAGTAGTAGAGAATGCCGATGGTACGATTACATATACACCAGATGCAGGATTTGTAGGAGAGGATACATTCACTTATGAAATATGTGATGATGGCAGTCCAGTAGTATGCGATACAGCCACAGTAACAGTAACAGTAGACCCATTAGATTTAACAGATAACGATACCTATGCTAATGATGATGCCTATAATGGTAATCCAAATATGGATATCACAGGCGGCGTATTAGATAATGATACTGATCCAGAAGGCGATGTACCAACAGTAAACACTACACCAGTTGATGATGTAGATAACGGCACATTGGTATTAAACCCTGACGGCACGTTTACTTACACACCAGATCCAGACTTTGTAGGGACAGATAGTTTTGTCTATGAAGTATGTGATGATGGAACACCACAAGCTTGTGATCAAGCAACAGTTTATATTACTATAAACCCAGCTAATGACACCGATGCTATCGATGATATCAACAACACGTTTGTAGATGTAGCTGTAGATGGTAACGTAATAACGAATGATGAGGATAACGAAGATGATACTCAAACGGTAACAGCTTACGATGAATTAAGTACCAATGGCGGTACGGTAGTGATGAGTCCAAATGGAGATTATGTTTACACTCCAGCACCGGGCTTCACAGGAACGGATACCTTTACATATACCATTTGTGATGACGGTGTACCACAAGCCTGTGATACAGCAACGGTAACTATTGAAGTATTAGCCGATCCAAATACAGATATTAATGAAGTCGTAGCCAATAATGATATAGCAACAACCGAATCAGGCGAGTCAGTAGACATCGTTGTATTATCAAATGACTTCGATCCAGAAGGGAATGCATTTACAGTAACACCAGGTTCAGCAAGTGATCCAGCCAATGGAACAGTAGTAGAGAATGCCGATGGTACGATTACATATACACCAGATGCAGGATTTGTAGGAGAGGATACATTCACTTATGAAATATGTGATGATGGCAGTCCAGTAGTATGCGATACAGCCACAGTAACAGTAACAGTAGACCCATTAGATTTAACAGATAACGATACCTATGCTAATGATGATGCCTATAATGGTAATCCAAATATGGATATCACAGGCGGCGTATTAGATAATGATACTGATCCAGAAGGCGATGTACCAACAGTAAACACTACACCAGTTGATGATGTAGATAACGGCACATTGGTACTAAATCCTGACGGTACGTTTACTTACACACCAGATCCAGACTTTGTAGGGACAGATAGTTTTGTCTATGAAGTATGTGATGATGGAACACCACAAGCTTGTGATCAAGCAACAGTTTATATTACTATAAACCCAGCTAATGACACCGATGCTATCGATGATATCAACAACACGTTTGTAGATGTAGCTGTAGATGGTAACGTAATAACGAATGATGAGGATAACGAAGATGATACTCAAACGGTAACAGCTTACGATGAATTAAGTACCAATGGCGGTACGGTAGTGATGAGTCCAAATGGGGATTATGTTTACACTCCAGCACCAGGCTTCACAGGAACGGATACTTTTACATATACCATTTGTGATGACGGTGTACCACAAGCCTGTGATACAGCAACGGTAACTATTGAAGTATTAGCCGATCCAAATACAGATATTAATGAAGTCGTAGCCAATAATGATATAGCAACAACCGAATCAGGCGAGTCAGTAGACATTGTTGTATTATCAAATGACTTCGATCCAGAAGGGAATGCATTTACAGTAACACCAGGTTCAGCAAGTGATCCAGCCAATGGAACAGTAGTAGAGAATGCCGATGGTACGATTACATATACACCAGATGCAGGATTTGTAGGAGAGGATACATTCACTTATGAAATATGTGATGATGGCAGTCCAGTAGTATGCGATACAGCCACAGTAACAGTAACAGTAGACCCATTAGATTTAACAGATAACGATACCTATGCTAATGATGATGCCTATAATGGTAATCCAAATATGGATATCACAGGCGGCGTATTAGATAATGATACTGATCCAGAAGGCGATGTACCAACAGTAAACACTACACCAGTTGATGATGTAGATAACGGCACATTGGTACTAAATCCTGACGGTACGTTTACTTACACACCAGATCCAGACTTTGTAGGGACAGATAGTTTTGTCTATGAAGTATGTGATGATGGAACACCACAAGCTTGTGATCAAGCTACAGTTTATATTACTATAAACCCACAAACTTCAGATTTAAGTATCTCAAAAGCGGTAAGTGATCCAAATCCAAATGTAGGCGATGTTGTAACCTTTACCATTACATTAAGTAATTCAGGTTCAACAGCAGCAACAGGCGTATCAGTTCAAGATATCTTACCAGTAGGATATAGTGGTGTAACGAACATAAGCGATTCTGGTACAGAAACAGCAGCTAATCAAGTAGATTGGACAGGTTTAAGTGTACCATTAGGGACAGATACATTAAGCTTAACATTTGATGCTACGGTAGAAGCCCCAACAGGCGCAGCCGATGAGTATATCAATGGCGTAGAGATTATAGCAAGTGATCAGTTTGATCCAGATAGTGATCCAACAAGTGGAGCAGATACAGATGATAATGATGATGGCATTGATGATGACGATGAAGCTATAGTAGGTATTACCATCCAACAATCAGATTTAAGCATTGCAAAAGCAGTTGATAATAGCAGTCCAAATGTAGGAGATACGGTAACGTTCACGTTAACCATCACCAATGCAGGACCAGATGCCGCGACAGGTGTAGCTATAGAAGATATTTTACCAAACGGATATACCTTAGGCACAGTAAACAATGGCGGAACAGCGACGGGCAATACGGCGAGCTGGACAGCTTTAAGCGTACCATCTAATAATGGCACATTAGAGTTGACTTATGAAGCCACGGTAAATGCACCAGGTGTAGGCGTAAGCTATACAAACAGTACTCAGATTACAGCAAGTGATCAATACGATCCAGATAGTGATCCAACAACCGATAATACTGTTGATGAAGATGGTGATGGCAATGGCGATGATGATGATGAAGATACATTGACCATCGTACCAGCAGCAGCCGATTTAAGTATTGCAAAAGGTATAGCCTCAGGAAGTGCAACACCAAATGTAGGGGATACAATCGTGTTTGAATTAGTGATAACTAATGAAGGCCCAGATGAGGCTACTGGCGTATCAGTAGAAGATGTGTTATCTGTAGGTTACACTTTAGGAACGGTTAACAATGCAGGAACAGGATTAGGTAATACAGCCACTTGGACAGGTTTAAGTGTACCATCTATGGGTAGTATTACAGTAACCTATGAGGCAGAAGTGAATGCTCCAACAGGCGCATTAGATGAATATTTAAATAGTGTTCAGATTACAGGCAGCGATCAGTTTGATCCAGATAGTGATCCAACGACAGATGCTACCGTAGATGAAGACAATGCCGATGGCGATAATGATCCAACCACAGGCGGTGATGACGATGATGAAGATACCTTTGTAGTTGTTCCACAAACTGTAGATCTAGCATTAGATAAAACAGTAGTTGATAACAATGGCGCTCCAGTAAACGTAGGTGATGTATTAACCTTTAGCGTAGCACTAAGTAATGGAGGAACAGTAGCAGCTACCGGCGTAAGTATAGATGATATCTTACCAATAGGTTACAGTTTAGTATCTGGTAGTATAGATAATGGCGGTGTCTTCAATGCCGGCGATACCACAATTACTTGGGAAGGTTTAACAGTACCATTAACAGGCACAGTAGTCACTTACCAAGTGACGGTAAATGCGCCAACAGGAGCAGCCGATGAATATAGAAACATAGCCGAAGTAACCGGAAGCGATCAGTTTGATCCAGATAGTACACCAGATAATGATGTATTAACAGAAGATGATCAAGATGATGAGATTGTAGTACCAGCGCAAGCCGATTTAGCATTAGCTAAAGGTATAAGTGCAACAAGTAGTGCAACACCAAATGTAGGAGATACAGTAATCTTCGAGATTGTTATAAGCAACAATGGTCCAGATGCAGCTACAGGAGTAAGTGCAAGCGATATGGTACCATCAGGTTATACCATAACAGGAGGTAGTATCGACAATGGCGGTATGGCTACAGGAAACCAAATCGATTGGAGTGGTTTAAGTATCTCAAGTGGTACAAGTATCACATTAAGTTATGCGGTAACGGTTAATGCCCCAACGGGAATAGCAGGCGAGTATAGTAATGTTGCCGAAGTAACCGGAAGTGATCAATTTGATCCAACGAGTGAACCAGGTAATGATGATGGCGATCAAAGTGAAGATGATGAAGATGGCTTTACAGTTATCCCACAAACTTCAGATTTAAGTATCTCAAAAGCGGTAAGTGATCCAAATCCAAATGTAGGCGATGTTGTAACCTTTACCATTACATTAAGTAATTCAGGTTCAACAGCAGCAACAGGCGTATCAGTTCAAGATATCTTACCAGTAGGATATAGTGGCGTAACAAACATAAGCGATTCTGGTACAGAAACAGCAACTAATCAAGTAGATTGGACAGGTTTAAGTGTACCATTAGGGACAGATACATTAAGCTTAACATTTGATGCTACGGTAGAAGCCCCAACAGGCGCAGCCGATGAGTATATCAATGGCGTAGAGATTATAGCAAGTGATCAGTTTGATCCAGATAGTGATCCAACAAGTGGAGCAGATACAGATGATAATGATGATGGCATTGATGATGACGATGAAGCTATAGTAGGTATTACCATCCAACAATCAGATTTAAGCATTGCAAAAGCAGTTGATAATAGCAGTCCAAATGTAGGGGATACGGTAACGTTCACGTTAACCATCACCAATGCAGGGCCAGATGCCGCGACAGGTGTAGCTATAGAAGATATTTTACCAAACGGATATACCTTAGGCACAGTAAACAATGGCGGAACAGCGACGGGCAATACGGCGAGCTGGACAGCTTTAAGCGTACCATCTAATAATGGCACATTAGAGTTGACTTATGAAGCCACGGTAAATGCACCAGGTGTAGGCGTAAGCTATACAAACAGTACTCAGATTACAGCAAGTGATCAATACGATCCAGATAGTGATCCAACAACCGATAATACTGTTGATGAAGATGGTGATGGCAATGGCGATGATGATGATGAAGATACATTGACCATCGTACCAGCAGCAGCCGATTTAAGTATTGCAAAAGGTATAGCCTCAGGAAGTGCAACACCAAATGTAGGGGATACAATCGTGTTTGAATTAGTGATAACTAATGAAGGCCCAGATGAGGCTACTGGCGTATCAGTAGAAGATGTGTTATCTGTAGGTTACACTTTAGGAACGGTTAACAATGCAGGAACAGGATTAGGTAATACAGCCACTTGGACAGGTTTAAGTGTACCATCTATGGGTAGTATTACAGTAACCTATGAGGCAGAAGTGAATGCTCCAACAGGCGCATTAGATGAATATTTAAATAGTGTTCAGATTACAGGCAGCGATCAGTTTGATCCAGATAGTGATCCAACGACTGATGCTACCGTAGATGAAGACAATGCCGATGGCGATAATGATCCAACCACAGGCGGTGATGACGATGATGAAGATACCTTTGTAGTTGTTCCACAAACTGTAGATCTAGCATTAGATAAAACAGTAGTTGATAACAATGGCGCTCCAGTAAACGTAGGTGATGTATTAACCTTTAGCGTAGCACTAAGTAATGGAGGAACAGTAGCAGCTACCGGCGTAAGTATAGATGATATCTTACCAATAGGTTACAGTTTAGTATCTGGTAGTATAGATAATGGCGGTGTCTTCAATGCCGGCGATACCACAATTACTTGGGAAGGTTTAACAGTACCATTAACAGGCACAGTAGTCACTTACCAAGTGACGGTAAATGCGCCAACAGGAGCAGCCGATGAATATAGAAACATAGCCGAAGTAACCGGAAGCGATCAGTTTGATCCAGATAGTACACCAGATAATGATGTATTAACAGAAGATGATCAAGATGATGAGATTGTAGTACCAGCGCAAGCCGATTTAGCATTAGCTAAAGGTATAAGTGCAACAAGTAGTGCAACACCAAATGTAGGAGATACAGTAATCTTCGAGATTGTTATAAGCAACAATGGTCCAGATGCAGCTACAGGAGTAAGTGCAAGCGATATGGTACCATCAGGTTATACCATAACAGGAGGTAGTATCGACAATGGCGGTATGGCTACAGGAAACCAAATCGATTGGAGTGGTTTAAGTATTTCAAGTGGTACAAGTATCACATTAAGTTATGCGGTAACGGTTAATGCCCCAACGGGAATAGCAGGCGAGTATAGTAATGTTGCCGAAGTAACCGGAAGTGATCAATTTGATCCAACGAGTGAACCAGGTAATGATGATGGCGATCAAAGTGAAGATGATGAAGATGGCTTTACAGTTATCCCACAAACTTCAGATTTAAGTATCTCAAAAGCGGTAAGTGATCCAAATCCAAATGTAGGCGATGTTGTAACCTTTACCATTACATTAAGTAATTCAGGTTCAACAGCAGCAACAGGCGTATCAGTTCAAGATATCTTACCAGTAGGATATAGTGGCGTAACGAACATAAGCGATTCTGGTACAGAGACAGCAGCTAATCAAGTAGATTGGACAGGTTTAAGTGTACCATTAGGGACAGATACATTAAGCTTAACATTTGATGCTACGGTAGAAGCCCCAACAGGCGCAGCCGATGAGTATATCAATGGCGTAGAGATTATAGCAAGTGATCAGTTTGATCCAGATAGTGATCCAACAAGTGGAGCAGATACAGATGATAATGATGATGGCATTGATGACGACGATGAAGCTATAGTAGGTATTACCATCCAACAATCAGATTTAAGCATTGCAAAAGCAGTTGATAATAGCAGTCCAAATGTAGGGGATACGGTAACGTTCACGTTAACCATTACCAATGCAGGACCAGATGCCGCGACAGGTGTAGCTGTAGAAGATATTTTACCAAACGGATATACCTTAGGCACAGTAAACAATGGCGGAACAGCGACGGGCAATACGGCGAGCTGGACAGCTTTAAGCGTACCATCTAATAATGGCACATTAGAGTTGACTTATGAAGCCACGGTAAATGCACCAGGTGTAGGCGTAAGCTATACAAACAGTACTCAGATTACAGCAAGTGATCAATACGATCCAGATAGTGATCCAACAACCGATAATACTGTTGATGAAGATGGTGATGGCAATGGCGATGATGATGATGAAGATACATTGACTATAGCACCAGCACAAGCTGACTTATCTTTAACTAAAATAGTTGTAGATGGAGATGTAACACCATTAATAGGTTCTGAAATAACATTCGAAATACGAGTGTTTAATGATGGCCCTCAAGATGCAACAGGAGTAGAAGTGATGGATTTATTACCATCTGGATATGACTTTGTATTGTATAGTTCTACATCAGGAACATATGATGAGGCAACAGGATTATGGTCATTAGGTACTGTGTTATCTGGTGAGTCTGAAACGTTATTAATTGATGTTTTAGTAAATGAAACTGGAGATTATTTAAATGTTACTGAAGTAGTAGCTTCAGATGTATTTGATGCAGATTCTGTACCAAATAACGATGATGGTAATCAAAGTGAAGATGATGAAGCTAATGCTATTGTAACACCAATAGAATCTGTTTCAGACCTTTCATTAGTAAAAACAGTAGTTGACGGCGATGTAACACCATTAGTTGGTTCAGAAATTACATTCCAAATTACAGTAACTAATGATGGTCCAGAAGATGCAACAGGCGTTGAAGTAACCGATTTATTACCAACAGGATATGATTTCGTGTTATTCAGTTCAACATCTGGAGCATATAACGAATCAACAGGAGTTTGGAACATAGGTGGAATTGCTAATGGCGAATCAGAAACATTATTGATAGATGTTCTTGTTAATGCTTCAGGAGATTACCTGAATATTGCACAAGTAACAGCATCTGATATAGTAGACGCAGATTCAACACCAAATAATGATGATGGCGACCAAAGTGAAGATGATGAGGATAACGCTATTGTAACACCAGTAATATCAGTTGCAGATTTATCTTTAACTAAAGATGTTGTTGATGGAGATACTTCTCCTTTAGTAGGATCGGAAATTACATTTGTAATAACCGTAACTAACGATGGTCCTCAGGATGCAACAGGAGTTGAAGTAACCGACTTATTACCGTCAGGATTTGATTTTGTATTGTTTAGTTCTACATCAGGAACTTATAATGAAACAACGGGAGTCTGGAATGTTGGTACTATTGCAAACGGAGGTACTGAAACGTTATTAATAGATGCCTTAGTAAATGGCGCAGGAGATTATTTAAACATTGCTCAAATTACAGGGTCGGATGTTTCAGATAATGATTCTACACCAAATAACGATGACGGCGATCAAAGTGAAGATGATGAAGATAATGTGTTAGTTACTCCTGTAGATGCCATGGCAGATTTATCTGTAAGCAAAACAGTTGTAGATAATGAAATTATGCCAAATGTTGGTGATGAAATCACATTCCAAATCACAGTTGATAATGCAGGTCCAGATGCAGCTACAGGCGTAGAGGTAATGGATTTATTACCTACAGGATTTGATTTTGTGAGATTTAGCGCAACTTCTGGAATTTATAATGAAGTAACTGGATTATGGACAGTAGGAACAGTTCCTAACGGAAGTTCTCAAAGTTTATTTGTTGATGTTATAGTTAATGAGCCAACAGGAACTGCTGGAGAGTATTATAACGTTGCAGAAATTAGTGCAAGTGATGTGATGGATCCAAACAGTACGCCAGATAATGATGACGGTGATCAAAGTGAGGATGATGAAGATGGTATCTTGATTATGACAGAAACAGCAGATTTAAGTTTAACTAAGTCTGTGAGTAACATGAACGCTAATGTTGGTGATGTTGTAACATTCACACTTCAAATAGATAATGCAGGAGCTAATGCAGCAACAGGTGTTTCATTAGAAGATGTTTTACCAATAGGTTACAGTAACATTACTAATATTAGTGATGGCGGTGAGCTTCTAGGTAATATTATTACATGGTCTGGTTTAAATGTACCTTTAACAGGGTTAACCATTACTTACGACGCGACAGTTAATATGCCAACCTTACAAGGTGGAGAATATTTAAACATTGCTCAAATTACGGGTAGTGATCAATTTGACCCTAATAGTACACCAGATAATGATGATGGCGATCAAAGTGAAGATGATGAAGATAGTACATTCATTAACACACCAATTGTAGATATTGCAGTAACAAAAACTGTTGATAACTCAAACCCATCAATAGGAGAAACGGTAGTGTTTACGATTGGAGCAAACAACTTAGGTGGTATTGATGCTACTACAGTAGAAATTATAGACTTATTACCTAGCGGATATGAGTTTGTATCTTATGTAGCTTCTTCAGGAACATATAATGCCGTTTCAGGTTTATGGAATATCCCATTAGTTTCAGCTGGAGTAACAGAAACATTAAATATTACTGTTGAAGTTTTAGATATCAATGATTATGTAAATACGGCTTCACTTGGTTTCACAGATCAAATAGATTCAAATGAAAGTAATGATACAGATGATGCAACTATTGCTCCTGAATGTTTGAAAATTTATAATGAATTTTCTCCTAACGGAAATGGTAAAAACGAATTCTTCTATATTGATTGTATAAACAATTACCCAGATAATAAACTAGAAATCTATAACAGATGGGGTAATGTAGTTTATGTAAAAGAAGGTTACGATAATACTTTTGATGGTGTATCTAACGGAAGAGCTGTTGTAAACAAAAACGAAAAATTACCGGTAGGAACCTACTATTATATCTTAGACCTAGGTGATGGAACAGAACCAAGAGCAGGTTGGTTATATATAGTGAGATAATAGATTTATAAAACAGGATATACCTAAAATATAAAAATTTAGAGATGAATTTAAAATTAAAAATAGTATTTGGTCTGGTATTAGTGCTGGCATTTCATAATAGTTATGCCCAGCAAGACCCACAGTATACAGATTATATGTTTAATACGCTAACCGTGAATTCTGCATATGCAGGATCACGTGGCCACTTAACAGTAACTGGTTTGCATAGAACACAATGGGTTGGTCTAGATGGTGCTCCAGAAACACAATCGTTTAGTGTAGAATCTCCGGTAGGTAAAAATGTTGGTCTAGGGGTTGTTTTAGTTAATGATCGTTTAGGGCCATCAGACGAGTTTTACTTAGATGCAAATTTTTCATATACCCTAAATTTAAATAATAATAGTCGTCTGTCATTTGGTGTAAAAGGTGGAGGGCGCATGTTGAGTCTTGATTTTACAAAAGGTAATTTTCAAGAGCCAGAAGGTGTATTTGAAAACATAAACAATAAGTTTTTACCAACAGTAGGAGCAGGGGTTTATTGGCATAGCGATAATAGTTATGTCGGTTTATCTGTTCCAAATTTTTTAACAGACGAGCATTATGATGGTGTACAGAACGCTATTGCAGCAGAACGTTTACACTATTTTTTAATAGCAGGAAGAGTGTTTGATTTAAGTCCAAGAGTTCAGTTTAAACCAGCTTTTTTAGGAAAGTTTGTTATTGGTGCTCCTATTATTGCAGATTTGTCTGCTAATTTCATGTTCGATGATACTTTAAGATTAGGTGTTGCATACCGTTGGGACGATTCTGTAAGTGGTTTAATAGGTTTACAACTAGGACCAAAATTAATGGTTGGTTATGCGTATGATGCTACGACAACTAGATTACAAAATTTTAATTCTGGAACACACGAAATTATGTTGCGTTTTGAGTTAAGATCTAGAGAAAAACAACTTAAATCTCCACGTTTCTTTTAAAAATGAACTACATGAAAAATACAATTACACTTTTATTATTATTTACAATAAGTTTCTCTTTTTCTCAAAGTTCAAATAAGAAAGCAGATAAACTTTTTGAAAGAATGTGGTATAAAGAAGCTTCGGTTTTGTATGAATTAGAGCTTAGTAAATTCGAAAGAAAAAACATAGAATCAAATACGACTAAAGATTCAACCTATGTTAATCTTTTAAAGCGTGCTGGCGATTCATATTTCTTTAATACCGATATGGAAAATGCCTATATATGGTATGATAAATTAATATCTGATTTTTACTCTGATGTAGATACAGAATATATTTTTAGATATGCCCATGCATTAGAAGGTATTGGAAAGTACAGAGAAGCAAAACGATGGATGAAAGAGTTTGCTAAAAGAACTGAAAATAAGGATGACAGATCTGAGTTATTAGATCAAAAGAATTTAACAGTTGAAGATGTTTTAGATATAGAGCCTAGATTTGTATTAAAAAATGTAGCGGTAAATACTAAATATTCAGATTTTGGACCTATGTATTATAAAGATAGGTTAGTGTATTCATCGGCTGTTGATTCATCAAACTATCATACTAGAATTTATCATTGGAATGAACAACCTTTTTTAAATATGTATTTAGGAGAGCTCAATAAAATTGAATCTGATGTAAAATTAATCAAAGCCTTTTCAAATAAATTAAACACACGTTATCATGAAGCTACATTAGCTTTCTCTCCAGATGAAACAAAAATCTATTTCACAAGAAATAATTATAATGGCGATTTAGGGCGAGATGATAAAGGCACAAATCATTTAAAACTTTATAGTGCAGAGTTAGGTAGAGATTCTGATAGTTTACCAACATGGAAAAATGTTAAAGAGTTGCCTTTTAATAGTGAAGATTATTCTGTTGGACATCCTACTGTAAGTAGCGATGGTAAACTATTATATTTCGTTTCGGATATGCCAGGTTCAATTGGAGGTACAGATATTTTTGTTGTAGATATTTTAGATGATGAAACAAACAGTCAAATTCAAGACAGTACTTATACAGGGTATTCTAAGCCAAGAAATTTAGGTGAGAAAGTAAATACTGCAGGACGTGAAATGTTTCCATATATAACAGATAATGCGTTGTATTTTGCTTCCGATGGCCACTTAGGTCTTGGAGGGTTAGATGTTTACGAAAGTCGAATTATAGATACTACCTTTCAAAAACCAGTTAATCTAGGGGCTCCTTTAAATAGTGAGTTAGACGACTTTGGTTTTATTGTAAATGAAGAAAAGAATAAAGGTTTTGTATGTTCTAACAGGTTAACAGGAAAAGGAGATGATGATATTTATTCTTTTGTTCGTTTACCAAAAGAAGATGTTTTATGTGAGCAATTAATTAGAGGTTATGTTTCAAATTCGATTACAGGAGAGCGCATTTCAGATGTGAAGATGACTTTGTTTTCTGAAACAGGTAAAGCCTTAGAAACAACAACAACAAATATAGCGGGTGCTTATAAATTTAATACAACATTAAATTGCGCTACTAAATTTAAAGTGGAAGCAGCAAAAACAGGCTACGAAACTAAAGACAAACCTGTGTTAACATTAAACGAAAATGGAGAAACTGTTGTTGCTTTAGGTCTTGAGACTCTAAATAAATTAATAGTTGAAGAAAAGGGCGTACTTAAAATAAAAATAGGCATTATTTATTTTGATTTGGATAAGTCTTTTATTAGAAATGATGCTTCAATTGAGTTGAACAAAATTGTGTTATTAATGGCACAATATCCTAAAATGGTTATAAAAATAGAATCGCATACAGATGTTAGAAATAGTGATGCGTATAATTTAAGCTTATCTGATAGAAGAGCTAAATCTACACGAGATTATATAGTTAGTCAAGGAATTGATGCTAGTAGAATAGAAAGCGCAGAAGGTTTTGGAGAATCACGTTTAATAAATCATTGTAAAAATGGTGTAAGTTGCACAGAAGCAGAACATCAGCTTAACAGAAGGTCCGAATTCATAATTGTGAAAATGTAGAATACCTAAATATGTAAGCGTGATTATAACTTACCATGCTAAAAAAAACGTTTCTCTATATAGAGAAACGTTTTTTTTTAAACCTATATTTAATCTTTCTCTTCCAATTATTAAATCGTAAGTTTTTTACAGATTTTGTTAATTAAATACTTGATAGTCAAACTGTAGTAGTTTTTTTATTTTGCTTATTAATAATATTTTTCGTATATTTTCTTTTTAAATTAAAAGTGTTAAAGTTTTAATCGTTTTATTAACTCCTTATAAACTAATTACTTATAATTTATACTCATGAAAAATCTATACCCCAGAGTTAGTTCTCCTGAGACCTACGACTTCTTAGAGCAAATTTTCAATAATACCTATGATGGCATTGTCATTTTAACCTTAGATGGTGATTGGATAAAAGTTAACAATAGTATCTGCGATTTATTAGGGTACTCTAGACACGAATTATTCAATATGAATATCGAAAATATAGTTTTTAGAGAAGATCTTGGAGTTCATGAAAAAAAATATGAAAGATTAATGCTGGGTAATACTGAAGGATATCGAGTTCAACAAAGGTATTTTCATAAAGATGGATCTATTATTTGGGTTTTAATTTCGGTTTCTTTAATAATGAATAAGGAGGGAACACCAAGTAACATGATTTGGCAATTCTCAGATATTACAGGCCGAAAAAGAAATCAAGATAAGCTTAAAATGATGCTTAAGGTGGTTCGAGAACAAAATGAAAGATTGACTTCCTTTGCAAGTATTGTTACTCATAATCTCAGATCACATTCTGGAAATTTATCTACTATAGCTGAGTTTTTAGAGGAGGATATTCCTTTAATAAACAGTAACGATAATTTTGATTTAATGAAAAAGGCTATAGAAAACCTTCAAGAGACAGTGTCTCATTTAACTGATGTTGCCAAAATAAAAGTGGTTGAAGAGAGTCAGATCCAAGTTTTAAACTTATACGATTATGTTGAAAAATCAATTTATAATATTACAGCCATAGCTAAAAACACCAATACTTCCATTATAAATTATATAGATGAAGAATTATGTGTAAAAGCTATTCCTGCCTATTTAGATAGTATTATTTTAAACTTTTTAACTAATGCAATAAAGTATAGATCTGAAAAACGATTGCCAAAAATACGATTAACAGCATCTGTTCAAGATGACTATGTTATTTTTAAAATAGGGGATAATGGATTAGGAATCGATATGGAAAAATATGGCGATAAACTTTTTCAAATGTATAACACGTTTCATTCTAATAAAGATGCTGTTGGTTTAGGTCTATTTATAACAAGAAACCATATTGAATCTTTAGGCGGAAAAGTAATTGTTACTAGTGAAGTAGATGTTGGTAGCGAGTTTTCTATTTACTTGAAAAGTGCATAAAAAAACCTGTCTCATTTTACAATCAGACAGGTTTAACTCTTATTATAAGATGATATTTAAGCCCTTAGAGGCTCATTCAATATTAAATCTATGTATTTGTTTACATTGTTTTTTAAATCTCTACGTAGTGTAATAAAATCTAAAAATCCATGTTCTAACAAAAATTCTGAAGTTTGGAAACCTTCTGGTAATTCTTTTCCTGTAGTATCTCTTACAATTCTTGGGCCTGCAAAACCTATTAAAGCTCCAGGTTCGCTAATATTAATATCACCTAACATGGCAAACGATGCCGTTGTACCTCCAGTTGTTGGGTCTGTACATAACGAAATATAAGGTAATCTAGCTTCGGCTAACTGTGCTAATTTAACAGATGTTTTTGCTAATTGCATTAAAGATAATGCAGCTTCCATCATTCTCGCACCACCAGATTTAGAAATTACCATTAATGGTAATTTGTTTTTTAAAGCATAATCTGCCGCTCTCGCTATTTTCTCGCCAACAACACTACCCATCGATCCACCAATAAAAGCAAAATCCATACAAGCAATGACTAGGTCTTTTCCTTTGGATTTTCCAACAGCGCAACGTACCGCGTCTTTTAGGTTTGTTTTCTTTTGAGCTGCTTTTAAACGTTCTGGATATTTTTTTGTATCCTCAAACTTAAGCGGGTCTTTAGAATCTAAATTAGCATCTAACTCTTTGAACTTGTTGTCGTCAAAAAGAATTTCAAAATATTCTTTACTCCCTATTCTAACATGGTAACCATCTTCTGGACTAACATAAAAGTTTTTTTCTAATTCTTCTGTATCAACAACCTTACCGGTAGGAGATTTATACCACAGTCCTTTAGGTGTGTCTTTTTTCTCTTCTGTTGTTGTTGTTATTCCTTTTGTTTTTCTTTTAAACCAAGACATAGTGCTTTGTTATTTTTAAATCCTTCGAATGGTCTCAGGATTGGTTTATTCTTTTTCAGTATTGAACTAAAATTATAAAATAAATCGAAAACTTGCGTTAAGGATTGAGGCATTTGTTGAAGCTCTCCTGATTTTTATCAGGAAGCGACTGCCGAAAGCCTGACTACAAAATTAAACCTTTTTTTAATTTTGTGGTAACGCCATAATGATTTTATTGGTTTTTTGCTTGTAAGTGTCTGTTTTTAAGCGCGTAAAAAAGAAAAGGTTCTGTATGTAACAGAACCTTTTTTATGAATTTGTAGTAAAAACACCTTAAAATTATAGGGTATTCACATTGTTTAAGTCTTCAAAAGCCTTTTTTAATCTGGCTACAAAAGTTTTTTCACCTTCACGTAACCATACTCTTGGGTCGTAGTATTTTTTGTTTGGAGAATCATCACCATCAGGGTTTCCAATCTGAGCTTTTAAGTATTCTGATTTAGCTCCCATATAGTCTCTAATACCGCTCATAAAAGCGTATTGTAAATCGGTGTCGATATTCATTTTTACAGTACCGTAACTAATACCTTCACGAATTTCTTCTACGGTAGATCCAGATCCGCCATGGAATACAAAATCGATATGATTATGCTCTACACCATATTTTTTAGATATATACTCTTGAGAGTTCTTTAAAATTTTTGGCGTTAATTTTACATTTCCAGGTTTGTAAACACCGTGTACATTACCAAATGCAGCTGCAATAGTAAATTGTGGACTTACTTTGCTTAATTCTTCATAAGCGTAAGCTACCTCTTCTGGTTGTGTGTATAGTTTAGAATCGTCAACATCGGTATTATCTACACCATCTTCTTCACCACCGGTTATACCTAATTCAATTTCTAAAGTCATGCCCATTTTAGACATTCTTTCTAAGTATGTTTTACAGATTGCGATGTTTTCTTCAATTGGTTCTTCAGAAAGATCAATCATATGAGAACTAAAAAGTGATTTTCCAGTTTCTTTAAAATGTACTTCACTAGCATCTAATAATCCATCAATCCATGGTAATAATTTTTTAGCACAATGGTCTGTATGTAAAATTACTGGAACACCATAAGCTTCAGCTAAAGTGTGTACATGTTTTGCACCTGCAACAGCACCTGCAATAGCTCCTTTTTGGCCATCGTTACCTAAACCTTTCCCTGCATTAAACTGAGCGCCTCCATTAGAAAACTGAATAATTACTGGAGCGTTTAAATCTCTTGCAGTTTCTAAAACACCATTTATAGTATCAGAACCTATTACGTTAACCGCTGGTAACGCATAATTATTAGCTTTTGCATGGTTGAAAATTGCTTGAACTTCTTTGCCGGTAGCTACCCCTGGTTTTATGTTGTGTCCCATTTTTTTATTGATTAAAATTTGTATTTAATAAGTATCAAAAGTAATCAATTTTTACATAATTTAAGCTTGTTTTTATGTTTGAAAGTATTAAAACAAAACTAAAACGTTATAGTGTGATTTGTGGATATAGGGTTAAAAAGGATAGTTAATACCTATGTTGTATGCTGCATTTGCAAAGTTGTAGTCGTTAAACCATCTATTTTTGTCTTGGTAAGACGGGTCGTAGGTTTTAAATCCTACATCGAATCTAAATACAAAAAAACTAAAATCGTAGCGTAAACCAAAACCAGAGCCAACTGCAATATCTTCTAAAGAATCAAACCCTGTTAGGGTAGAATTGTTGTCTGTAACATTATCTAAAACATTCCAGATATTACCAGCATCAATAAAAAGAGCACCATTTAAATCGCCAAAAAGGTTAAAACGCTGTTCGGCGCTAAATGCTATTTTTAAATTTGCTTCGTTAAAATCATTAGTGCTTCCAGAGCTTCCAGGACCTAGGCTATATGCAGACCATGCTCGATTATCGTTAGGACCACCAGCAAAAAAACTTTTTGCGAAAGGAATACTGTTTGAGTTTCCGTAAGGAATTGCAATACCAAAAAATGCTCTTGTAGCAAATACATTTTTTTTGCCTAAATCCCAATGTTTTATAAAATCAAACTCTGTTTTTGCATATTGAGAGTAAGCAACATCAAGTAGCTGATACCTATCATCGCTATCTTTTTTTAAACCTAGAAGTTTTGAGGTACTTGCTAATAAATTTCCTGCTAATTCTAATTTAAAACGAAATATTGAAAAATTATTATCAAATAAATTTACTCTATTATCTTTAGTGAAACTAAATGCTGAAGAAATAATTAGATTGTTTTCTGTTAATCTGCTTTTGCGTTCTTCTATACTTGAGACTGTTTGGTAATCTGTTGCGTTACTAGATTCGAAAGTATCATCATTTAAAACCAAATCTATAAAGTCGTCGGCTTTATCTTCAATTAAATTTTCGTCATTGTTATCATCTATTAAAATATATTCTGATGGCGTGTTGTAAGAGTTAAGTGCTATGTTTTCTAAGCTATTAAAAGAACTTGTGTAAACACTAAAATAATTTTCTGGATTTTTGTTGTTTACAAATTGAATGTTAAATACGTCTAGCCTGTTAGTTGCTTTTGTATTTGGGATCCATTTGTAGCTAAAATTCCCGCTAAAAGTTTGTTTGTCTAAGCCAATATTTCTTTGGCTTGTAGAAGCTAAGCCAATACTGGTGCTAGGTGACATGTATTTTGGGATAATGTTTTCTGTGTAAAAAGGCGAAAATATTCTAGGAATGGTTAGTTTTAAATCTACACCATACTCATTAATATCAAAAAATGGGTCGCCTTCTTCTCCGCCGTCTTCAGAAGCTCCAATAGATGCAATTCCTGAGATTTCAAGAGTTTCAGCGCCTCCAAAAACATTTCTAATCTGTAAACTAGGGTTTAGTGAAAATCCAATTTTCTGAATATTACTTTGAGATACATCAGTACTAAAACCTAAATTAAATTTTTTAAGAGGCGTTAATCGAATAGTATCACTTAGTGTGTTATCTGGGTTTTCTGTATTCTCAATATTAGGGTACTTAAATGTGCGTAATTCATTTAGATATCTATACGTTCTTGTACGGTCTAAATCGCTATAGACCTCGCCAGGGGTTATAAAAATAGCATCGGTTAATGCTTTTGGTCGATAACGCATTTTACCATAACTATATAGTTTGTAGCTGCCATAAGAGATAGAGTCTTGGAAGGGCTTATTTCTATTTTCAAAAGTGTAATCAGTAATTATATTAACATCTCTTATAGTATAGCTCTTAAAGGGTTCTCGCCTAATAGAATCTAAAGTTCTTATGGCTCTATCTTGAATTTTAATACCAACATTCACTTTTTTGTTTGTGCCAATGGTGTCCATTTCAAAGGTTATGTAATCTCGATTAAAATGATAAATTCCTGAGTTTCTTAATTCACTAGAAATCCTATCTCGTTCTTGTTCAAAATTACTTGTTGTATACTGTTCCCCTTTTTTTATTAATGATTTTTCTTGAAGGTTTTTGTAGATCGAATCAACAATAGGAGACTTTACCGTTTTTGTAATAGAATCGATTAAAAATGCAGTTCCAGTTTTTACATTGTAGGTAATTGTTGCTCGTTTATTCTCTTTTTTTTCAATAGTATATTTGGCATCAACATCAAACCAGCCATTATTTATATAATAATCTTCAAGTCGGTTAGCAGAGCGTTTTGTTTTTCCTTCATCAATTATAGTAGGGGCTTCTCCTGTGTTTTTAAGCCAGTTATTAAAGTTTTTTCGAGATTGAATGTCTTTATCTAACTGTTTTCTCGATAAAATTTTAGTTTTCCAAGCTAGTTTTTTAGGGTTATTATAAATTTTAGCTTCATATATAGAATCTATATTTGGACGGGCTAGATTGTAAATATGCAATCTTAGAGGTGTGCCGAGTATTTTTCTATTTGGCCTTTGGTATAATAAGTTGTTTAAAGTTTCGGTGTTATTTTTTTCGTCATTTACAATTATTGATGTTTTATCAAGTAAATGCTCATTGGTAGCAACTCTTTTTACGGCATCACAGGAGTATAAGTGACTTGTAAGTAGTATTAGAATTAATATATTTGAGAGTTGTTTTTTCAAATGAATTTATAGTTAGTTTATGTTTTAGACTTCAAAAAAGCACAGTATTTGTAAGTTTGTAATCTAAATATTGATAAACGATTCAAAAATACATTATTTAAACCTAAAAAATATAAATGCTTTCTAAAAGTCAAATAAAATTAATAACGAGTTTAAAGCAAAAAAAATATAGACAACAGCATGGCCTTTTTGTTGTTGAAGGTATTAAAACAATATCTGAACTTTTGCAATCTAATTTAGAGCTTCATAAATTATATACAACAGAAACGTTCAATATTGATGCCAAAGATGAAGCGATAATTTCAGAATCAGATTTAAAACGTATTAGTTTTTTAACTACCCCAAATAAAGCATTGGCAGTATTTAAAACTCCTGAATCGAAACCTATTGATGATTCGGGGTTAATAGTAGCGCTTGATGCTGTTAGAGACCCAGGGAATTTAGGAACAATAATAAGGCTATGTGATTGGTTTGGTGTTAAAGATTTGGTTTGTAGTAAAGAAACTGTTGATTGTTTTAATCCTAAAGTTATTCAAGCTACTATGGGCTCCATAACACGAGTTAATATTAGTTATTTAGATTTAGCATCCTTTTTAAAAACGATTAATTTACCTGTTTATGGTGCTTTTATGGAAGGTGAAAATATCTACAAAAAAGAAGAATTACTAAAAAAAGGAATTCTAGTTATGGGTAATGAAGCTAACGGAGTTTCAAAAGAAGTTGAAGACCTAATCTCAGAAAAAGTATCAATTCCCAGGTTTGGAGAACTACAAGCTACAGAAAGCTTAAATGTTGCTACTGCTACGGCAATATTGCTAAGCGAATTTAGAAGGTAGTTGGTTGTAGATTAATTTTTCGAATTTACAACTAACAAATATGCAACAAACTTTTATTGAAACGTAAAATTAATAAAAACACCGCGTGTTTGCATATTCGCTATGTTTGAAGTCCAAGGGCTATTAGGATCTTCGTCTCTAATTAATTCATCGTTAATACCAAAAAGTCCACGTATGGTTGGTGTAAATTTAAAGTTGTAAAAGTAAAAGTCGATACCAAAACCTAATTCGTAAAAAATAGAGTTTTTAGTTGTTCTAAATTGCCCGTTATTATTGTCTTCTGGGTTATTCTCATTACTAGATAAGTTTAATGCCGTAGAAAACCCACCTACAATAAATGGCTTAAAATTATTTATACGTTTGGTAGATAATTTTACTAAAAGCGGGATATGAATATAAGTAGACTTTACTTCTCTAATAAAATCTGAGTCTTTTGTATCTGGAATACCTTGAAACCAATCTTGACTATAATAAATTTCTCTAGTTGTAATTAATAAACCAGGTTCTAAGCGCACATCTATAAAACTATTAACTCTTAGGTTACCAATTAAGCCAACACTAAACCCTGGGCTTTTCTTTACATAAATGTCACGTAAATCTTCATTATAATCAAAATTAAAATCGTAACTATTTATACCTAAGAAATACCCCCAGCGTAATAAATTATTATCTGTAGAACCTCTACCTTGATTAGCATCATAATTTACTTTTTCTTTTTTAAAAAGCTGAGCATTAGAGGTTTCAATGATTAAAAAAAATGATAATAATGAAAAAAAATACTTCATAAAGTTATTTAGATGATTTATAAATTGTTGCCACACCTAATGTTTGTGGAAAATCTTCAACATTAATAAACCCAATATTACGTAAAATATTGTTTAAAGCTTCTCCAAAAGGAAAAACTGATGCAGATTCGCATAAATATTTATAAGCACTTCTATCTTTAGAAAAAGCTTTTCCTATAAGCGGTAAAATGTTTTTTGTATAAAAATTATAGCCTTGTTTAAACGGTGTTTTAGTAGGCATAGAAGTTTCTAATATTACAAAAGTACCATTTGGTTTAAGTACTCTGTAAATTTCTTTTAGGCCATTTTCAAGTGTTTCAAAGTTTCTTACGCCAAAAGCTACGGTTATCGCATCAAAGGAATTATCTTCAAAAGGCATATTTTCAGAGTCACCTAAAATCATTTCTATTTTAGAATCTAAATTTTTCTTTGTAACCTTTTGCTTCCCTATTTCAAGCATGCCACTACTAATATCAAAACCAACAATTTTTGTCGCATTAGTTTCAGCAAGGTTAATGGCTAAATCGCCTGTTCCAGTAGCAATATCTAAAACGGAATCTGGATTAGATTTTTTAACAATTTCTACCACTTTTTTTCGCCATTTAATATCAATCCCGAAAGAAATTACACGGTTTAAACCATCATAATCTCCAGAAATGGTATCAAACATTTTGGTAACCTGTTCTTTTTTTCCTAAGTCGCTGTTTTTGTATGGCTTTACTTTTGACAAATCTTGAATTTTTTTTAGCAAAGATAAACTTTTAGAAAAGCATTACATAACAGGATTATAAATAATTATATTAATCCAAATTTATGTTCACATATCTATTTTATATTATATTTGTTATACTTTTTATGATAACATAACAATGAAAATAATTATTGCTGGTGCTGGTGAAGTAGGATTTCATTTAGCAAAATTATTGTCTTACGAATCTCAAGAAATTACTTTAATAGACCCAAATAAAGACAGTCTGTTATATGCTGATTCTCATTTAGATATTAAGGTTTTAAAAGGAGACGCAACCTCTATTAGAGTTTTAAATGAAGCAAAAATAAGTGGTGCAGAATTATTTATTGCAGTAACATCGTCTCAATCTACTAACATTACTGCTTGTGTTTTAGCGAACCAACTCGGGGCAAACAAAACAATTGCAAGAATTTCTAATACTGAATTTATTGATTTTAAAAATAAAGGTGGATTTACCAAGTTTGGAATTGACGAAATGATTTCGCCTGAACAATTAGCAGCAGAAGAAATTGAACTGTTATTGAATCAATCGGTTTTTAGCGATACTTACGAGTTTGAAAATGGCGCGCTAACTATGTTAGGTTTAAACCTTACAACCCCGGCTCAAATTATAGGGAAAACGGTTAGGGAAGCGGCTCAACTGTTTCCTAACGTGCATTTTGTGCCCATTGCTATTCAGCGTTTGGGTTCGCATTTAACTACTATTCCTAGAGGAGACACCATGCTTTCAGAAGGTGATCATGTGGTATTTATAACATCTAAAGGAGGTGATGAAGAGTTATGTAAATTGGCAGGGCTTTTTAAGACTGAAATTAAAGATGTCATGATTCTTGGAGGCGGAAGAATAGGTAGGAAAACAGCAAAAAGCTTAACAAAACTGAAAGGCAGGTTTAATGTAAAGATTGTTGAAAATGATAAAGAACGGGCTTTTGAATTGGCAGATCGTTTACCTAATGCGCTAGTAATTAATGGGGACGGACGTAATGTGGAATTATTAGAAGAAGAAAATATTGCAGATATGGATGCCTATATCGCCGTTACAGGAAATTCTGAAACCAATATTATATCCAGTCTTGTAGCAAAAAACCGAGGTGTTAAAAAAACCATAGCGTTAGTTGAAAACATCGATTATTTTGAGCTTTCTCACTCCATTGGTATAGATACATTAATTAATAAAAAACTGCTGGCTGCAAATAGTATTTTTAGATATATAAGAAAAGGAGATGTTGTTGCCATGACTAAGTTAAGTAGTATGGATGCAGAGCTCCTAGAGTTTATTGTGAACCCAAAATCTAAGATTTGCAATCAAGTCATTAAAGAACTTAATTTCCCGCTTACTGCAATTATTGGTGGAGTAATAAGAGACGGCATAGGCATGCTTGCTCTAGGAGATTTTAAAATTGTAACAGGCGATAGAGTGGTTGTTTGTTGTTTACCAACTTCAATAAGAAAAGTTGAAAGTTTTTTCTATTAGCCTAATATAAATCTACGTGAAACTAAATTATAAAATTATTGTCCACTTTTTTGGTTTACTATTGTTGTTTAATGGTGGGTTTATGCTTATTTCGGCATTTATAAGTTTTATTTATAAAGATGGTGTCACATTAAGTTTAGTGTCTTCTGGTGTTTTAGTGTTAGTTTTAGGAGCTGTTTTTATGTTGTCTTCAATGAAGCATAAAAAAGAAATGAATAAGCGTGAAGGTTATATTGTTGTAGCCCTTGGTTGGGTTATCATGACGCTTTCAGGAGCCCTTCCGTATATACTTACTGGAGCAATACCTAACTTTACTAATGCATTTTTCGAAACCATGTCTGGTTATACCACAACAGGAGCTTCTATACTAAACGATATTGAAGCCATGCCAGAAGGTATTTTGTTTTGGCGTAGTTTAACCCATTGGATTGGTGGTATGGGTATTATTGTTCTCGCTGTTGCCATTCTACCTTTATTGGGGATTGGAGGTATGGAGTTATTTGCTGCCGAAGCTCCAGGACCAAGTGCCGACAAATTACATCCAAGAATTACAGATACTGCAAAACGATTATGGCTTATTTATTTTGGATATACCGCTGCCGAAACTATTTTATTACAAGTTGCTGGTATGTCGTTTTTTGATGCTATAAATCATGCTATGTGTACACTTTCTACAGGTGGTTTTTCAACTAAAAATGCGAGTGTTGCTTATTGGAACGGACAACCAATAATTCAATATATCATTATATTATTTATGTTTTTAGCCGGCACAAATTTTGTTTTGAGTTATTTTGCTTTTAAAGGAAAAGTTCAAAAAATAATTGATGATGATGAGTTTAAGCTTTATTTTAAATTCATAGTTGTTTTTACCGCAATTTCTGCATTAATCATTTATTTTAGAGCCGATGTTTCTTCCTCTTCAATCAATCACCCGATGGTTTGGGGCGAGGGCGAAAGTGCTTTTAGGCATGCCTTGTTTCAAGTCTTATCGGTTATCACAACAACAGGATTTGTAACTGCCGATTATACCTTATGGACCCCCTTTTTGGTAGTGTTCTTTTTTGGGCTTATGTTCTTAGGTGGTTCTGCAGGAAGTACCGCTGGTGGTGTAAAGGTAGTACGCCAATTAATACTTATTAAAAATGGGTTTCTAGAGTTTAAGCGCACGCTTCATCCAAATGCTATTTTACCAGTTCGATATAATAAAAAGGCCATTTCTGGAGATATTGTATTTAATATTTTGGCTTTCTTTATTTTGTATATGCTATCGTTTGTAATTGGGGCATTAGGCTTTTCTATAATGGGTATAGAATTTGAATCTGCCATAGGTTTAGCAGCATCAACCTTAGGAAACGTAGGTCCAGCCTTGGGAGATTTTGGGCCAGTAAATAACTATTCAGCATTACCGTCTTTAGCACAATGGTGGGCATCTTTTTTAATGCTTATTGGTCGTTTAGAACTGTTTACGGTTCTTATTTTATTCACACCTTTCTTTTGGCGAAATAGATAATATTTGTTTTAATTTTTGGGCGTTACGCCTCCTAGGGTCGTCGTCGGGCTATTCGTTGCCATTGCTAATGCAGGCGTGTTTTTCAAGGCCTTTAATTAAAACAATTATCCGCTTTAGTTTCCATGGTTTTCACAAAGATATTATGGTGTAACCTGTAACAACCTCTTAAAATATACTACATATATATAAACCTTAAATCGAACTCGGGTTAAAACAATCTATTATGCCTTTAGGTGAATCATTTCAAGCGACTATAAGAAGTAACAAATCTATTATGCTCGATAAAAGCAGAAGGTTCAGGAAAACTTCTGGAGGCTTCGATTGGTCCAAAAGCCCTAAAATGAATCTTCCTGCAGCAACTACAGAGCAGTTGGAAGAAATAAGATTAAGATTAAAAAGAGAAAATAGAGAAAGAACAATCAAAGAGTTTGTACTTATAGGTTTAATAACTGTTGTTTTAGTGATTGTGGCGGTTTATATATTATTTTAAATTTAGAAATTATGGGAGGAGAAGGCTCAATGATGGCTGCTAATAATTCTTTAAAGAATAATAGAAGTCTTTTGTCAAAAAGGAAAGAGAATGGTGCTTTAGGTGGCAGTTATTCTAATATTGAACTCAAAGAATTTCCAAAGGCTACGCCCGAGCAATTAGAAGACATTAAAATAAGAATAAAAAGAGATCATAGAGTAGCAAGAATAAAAACGATATTGATATTCTTAATATTACTTTTTGGATTGATAGCTTTTGTTTTATTTACAACCTAATAAAAAACACACCCCTAAAGTCTCCTCAAGGGGACAACCGTCCTATTCAACCGAGTAAGTTGTCCCCTTGAGGGGACTTTAGGGGTGTTAAAGAATTTACATGCAATGGTTAAACGCTTACTAGTGTGCATATTCCAATCTCATTTAAACGTTTAATCACTTTTTTTAATAGACACTTACTTTTAATTAGAAAACAAATATTAGCAGGTAGTTGCGTTAAGGATAGCAGTAGAAAGCCCACAGCCCGACGCAGGAGGTGCGAGGACTTGTAGCGGATAGCCTGACCCCTTGTGGGTAACGCCCAAATAGTATTTATAAAAATAAAAAACCTGTCTAGTTTTTAAACTTGACAGGTCTTGAAATATAGTTTTTTAAACTGTGGTTTAACTCACAACCTCTTTAATACGTTTAATAGCTTCTATAATTTGCTCTTGAGAAGCGGCGTAAGAAATTCTAATACAATCTGGGTTTCCAAAAGCTTCACCGGTTACAGTTGCAACAAGAGCTTCTTCTAATAAGTATAAAGAGAAATCTGTAGCGTTATTTATTTTTTTACCACGTAATGTTTTTCCAAAGAAATATGTTACATCTGGGAAAATATAAAAAGCACCATCTGGTGTGTTGGCTTTAAAACCTTCAATATCGTTTACTAAGCCTAAAATTAAATCACGACGTTCTTTAAACTCATCTATCATGTATTGCACACGAGATGGCGATTCATTTAAAGCGGTAATCACAGCACGTTGTGCGATACAGTTAGCACCACTAGTCATTTGTCCTTGCAGCTTGTTACATGCTCTAGCAATTTTTTCTGGAGCACCAATATATCCAATACGCCATCCAGTCATTGCGAATGCTTTAGAAACACCGTTTACGGTAATGGTGTTATTGTACATATCGTCAAATCCAGCCATACTTGCATGACCTTCACCATAGTTTATGTGTTCGTAAATTTCATCTGAAACGACATAAATATTTGGGTACTTAACAAGTACATCAGCTAAGGCTCTTAATTCTGCTTTACTATAAACAGAACCACTTGGGTTACAAGGTGAGCTTAACCAAATCATTTTTGTTTTTGGTGTAATAGCCGCTTCAAGCTGTTCTGCAGTCATTTTAAAATCTGTGTCAATAGATGTTTTAACTTCTACAGGAACGCCATCATAAAGTTTTACAATGTCAGAATAACTTACCCAGTAAGGACAAGGTAAAAGCACTTCATCACCTTCATTAAGCATCACGCCAGCAATATTTGCTAAACATTGTTTTGCTCCTGTAGACACAACAATTTGAGTTGGTGTGTATGTTAAATTATTATCACGTTTAAACTTTGTAATAATGGCATCTTTTAATTCACCATAACCATCTACAGGTGTGTAGGAGTTGTAATTATCATTTACAGCTTGAATGGCTGCTTCTTTAATAAAATCAGGTGTGTTAAAATCAGGTTCTCCTAAGCTTAGTCCAATAATATCTTTTCCTTCGCCTCTAAGTTCTCTTGCTTTTGCTGCCATTGCTAAAGTAGCAGACGTAGCCATGTTTAAAATTCTATCAGATAGTAATTGCATTTTTGGTTATTTGTTTTGAGATGTAAGTATAAATTTAAGCCACACTAGGTTTTTGTCCCAGCATTTTTAATTGGTTGTAATGTTCTGCAACAGCTTGAAAAAATGTGTTGTACTCATTGTAAGGTAAGCTAAACTCTTGTGCAGTTTCTTTAACTATTTTAGCAATTTTGCTATAATGTATATGACTAATATGAGCAAATAAGTGATGTTCTACTTGTCTGTTTAAGCCACCAGTATAAAACTCAACTAACCAACTTTTAGGAGAAAAATTAGAGGTTGTAAATAATTGGTGAATAGCCCAAGTGTTTTTCATGTTTCCTTCTTCATCTGGTAAAGGCATCTCTGTATTAGGCATAACATGCGCAAGTTGAAATATAACACTTAGTATAATTCCTGCTGTGTAGTGCATAACAATAAAACCAATTAGAACTTCCCACCATTTAAAGCCTAAAGCCAATGGTAATACTACCCATAAAGAATAATAAACAATTTTACCAATAATTAGCTTTGTCCATTGTGTTGCTGGATGAGGCATTTTTCCGTAAGCTAATTTTCTCTTAAGGTATTTATAAGTTTGTATAAAATCTGTTGTAATAGCCCAATTCGCAGTTAATAATCCATATAAAAAGAAGGCATAATATTTTTGGTACTTATGGATTCTAAACCATTTTGCATGTTTAGAAAACCTAATTATTCTACCAGCATCAATATCTTCATCATGTCCTTGAATATTGGTGTACGTATGGTGCAATACATTGTGCTGTACTTTCCAGTTATAGTCGTTTCCAGCTAAAATATAAATGCTACTTCCCATTAATTTATTAACCCATTTTTTACTTGAAAAAGAACCGTGGTTAGCATCGTGCATAACATTCATGCCTACTCCAGCCATACCAATGCCTACAATTACCATTCCTAGTATTTGTGCCCAACCAGGTAAGCTATCTATAGTTAAAATTAAAACTGCAGGAACTATTAATAAGGCGAACATCACGATAGTTTTCGTGTAAAGTTTCCAGTTACCCGTGCGTTTTATGTCATTTTCCTTAAAATAATCGTTTACGCGTTTATTCAAAGTCTTAAAAAACTTTGCAGGGTCTTTTCTTGAAAATGAAAGTGCTTGTTTAGTCATGTTGATAATTTTAATATGATAAATAATAAAAATCCTTTGCCATACTTGCCGCAAAGATAGGTATAAACCAATTGAAGTTATAACGTTTTTTTGTAAAAAAATGTACGTAAAAAGTATACTTTTGTTGAAAATTTAACATTCATGGAACTCATTTTAAAGTATTTCCCTAACCTTACAGAAGATCAAATAGATAAATTCAAGAAACTTGAAACCTTATATCAAGATTGGAATTTAAAAATTAACGTGGTATCTCGTAAAGATATTGATGAGTTGTATCTGCGACATGTATTGCATTCATTAGGTATTGCAAAAGTGATAAGCTTTAAAGACGGAAGTAAAATTCTTGATGTTGGAACAGGAGGTGGCTTTCCAGGAATTCCATTGGCTATTTTATTTCCAGAATGTAAATTTCATTTAGTTGATAGTATTGCTAAAAAGTTAAAAGTAGTTGATGAGGTTGTAGCAGGTCTGGAGCTAAAAAATGTAAAAACAACCCATAGTAGAGTAGAAGCTATTGATGGGCATTTTGATTTTATAGTAAGCAGGGCTGTTGCTGCTATGCCAACATTTGTACATTGGGTAAAAGGCAAAATTGCTAAAGAACAGAAGCATGAATTTAAAAACGGAATATTGTATTTAAAAGGTGGCGATTTAACAGAAGAACTTAAAGATTATAGAACAACAACCATTTATAATTTAAGCAATTATTTTGAAGAAGACTTTTATGAAACCAAAAAAGTCGTGCACCTTCCAATGAAATATAAAGGATAGTTATTCGATTTTTGCTAATATATTTAACGAATTGTTAAAATAGTAATATTGATTTTGAACCCAATACGTATGGTTGTATTGCTCAATTGATGATGCTTTTTCCTTAGGAATAATTATAGAATTAGCTCTATCGAAATTCAGTTTCGCATTTGCCGTATCATTAATTTTTTGGTACGCCATGGCTAACCCTAAATAAGCATCAAAATCCATGGCATCAAACTTAATAGCTTCAGAAAAATCTGTTATAGCGGCATTAAAATCTCCTAATAATAAATTTGAAGCACCTCTATAAAAATAGGCATAAGCATTATTTTTATTAAACTTTAAAGATCTGGTTAAATCACCATTGGCATCCTTATAATATTTAATATTCATAAAAAACACACCTCTATTATAGTAACTATCTGCACTAGGGTCAACAAAAACAGCAGCAGAATAATCATTTAAAGCATTTGTAAATTGTTCTAATGCTTTATAAGCCGTAGCTCTTAAAGTATAAACACTAGAGTTTCTTGGCGCTTCTTTTAAAACCGAAGTAAAATCTTTAATAGCACTTTCGTTTTCTCCTAAATCAAGTTTAACACAAGCTAGACTATATAAGGCATCAATAAAGTTTTTATCAAGCATATATGCTTTAGCATAATCTTCTTTTGCCCCAGTAAGATCTTTTATGCTGTATCTAGAATTCCCTCTGTTGTAATACGTGTCGGCATCAGGCTCTTCAACTATAATTTTAGAATAATCCACAATAGCTCCTCTGTAGTTGCCTAAATCATTTTTTGCAATAGCCCTGTAAAAATAGGCGTCTAAGTTTTTAGGTTCTTCCGCTATAACTTGATTAAGAAGTTTTATCTTTTCATTCAAGTCTGTGGTTCTCAACGCTTGTCTATACACCTTTTTTGCTTGCCCAAAAGAAAGCAAAGGAAAAGTAATAAGTATTAGAAGTAATAGTTTTTTCATTTGTAAAATTAATTCAACAAAAAACATGCCGTTTATTAGTTTGAAGAAATCTAAGTGAAGATAATTTAAATTTTAATAAAAAATAAAAATTATTTAAAAATAAATAGTGCTAGTTGTGTTTTGTTTGGGCGTTCCCCTTTCGGGTCAGGCTTTCGGCAGTCGCTCTCTACGAGGAGCTTCAACAAATGCCTCAATCCTTAACGCAAAAATCGAAACTGGCTGAAAGGTATAGACCTATTTTTGGGCTATTTTTTAAGATTTTGAATAAAAATAATTACCAAATTAACTAGAGAAAACTCATCTAGAATTTTCTCCAGTAGATTTGTCTCAAGCAATTAATTATACATTATTATTTAGTCTAACCTATTAATAATTAGTTATTTATTAAATATGGCTTTATCTAAATTTTGATTAAACTTAATGTCTTTAGTGATTTCTTCAACCCAAACATCTTTGAGTACATTTGCTTCCCAGTCCGATTTAGTGTATTTACGATAAGTAGTTAACAAGATACCATCCACATTTTCATATTTAACGCGCATCAAAATAGGATCAGTTACATTTTTAGATACAACCGTAAATAAAAACTGATCTACTAAATGTGTTTCCGGATTTATGTATAGTTGATAAATGTCTGAAGGGACATCATCAGGAGAGTTAAAAGTGATTTTTACGATATCATACAATTTACCTTCTACGCTTTCTTGACCTAAGAACTCGTAATTAATACCCGGATCTAATAATTTTTGCATCATAGCGAACCAATAAAAATTGGTCTTTCGAGTAAACTTTACGCTCTCGATGGCATCCTTAGTAATTACTTCTTGCCGATTCACTTTTAACCAAAAGTCTTTTCCGTTATAACCCTGAATCATTTTACCTTTTAATTCAGGTAAGGTTCTTTCGTGCTTTATATAATCACCACGAGAGAATTCACCATTAAAAATGTACGATTCAATAGATACATCTTCTTTCTGGTCTGGAGTGCGGTAAGTCTAATGAAAAACGATGTCTTTCAAATTCATTAAGTCTTTATAACTCCCCGTTTTTTGAGTCATTTTGTATACTAACTCATGTCCTTTGTTTTGAAATTCTGGAATTTTATTTTCTGACGCTATAGAAGGTTTTGAGGTTTTGGTTTCTTTATTTCCACATGCAGTTAATAACAAACCGAAGATAATTGCAATAACTAATTTTGAGTAATTCATAGTTTCATTTAAATTTTATAGGGGAAAGGAAAATAGTTTAATTAATATGTTTTGTTTAAAGATTTTAACCTGTAAACAGATACGACTGCCAAAAGTATAGCGATAATGACTAATACGATTTTAGGTTCTGGTCTTGCGAAAAATTCTAAGCCTAAAGCCATTATCATAGTAATTAATAAAAACAAAAAGGCTATTTTGCCTATAGTTGTATTTTTATTAATCGCAAAAACTAGAAAAAGAAGTGCCATGCCTAATTCTGAAATCCCTGTAAATATTCGGAAAAAATCAGCATTTAGGTGAATGGCATTTTCAAATTGCTTAAAACCTTCAATACTTTGTGGTTTTCCTAATAATTTTGGTATTGCAAAAATTGTCATTACAGCTATTACTGCAAAATTTATTACTTGGTTTTTCATTTTCTGTTTTTGTTAGAAACCTTCTGGATTAGCAGAAGGTTTACGTTTTAATTAGCGATTTTTATACGGTCGTATTTACTTTTGACCACGCAAATTTTTGAAATGGAGCATCTACTGGTGTATTTGCTATATGGTTAGTGTAATTACTTATTGTTTTTTGAGCCAATCCTAAAATGATTTCTAAAACTTGTTGTTCTTCATAACCAAAAGCATAAAATGTGTTTAAATCTTCTTGAGATACATGACCACGATTTCTAACTATTTTTAAGGTCATGGTGCGTAATGCTTCTAGCTTCGAGTTTTTAAGAGGGGTTTCATTTCGTAATGCTTCTGTAATTGCATCATCAACCTTCATCATATTTGCAATACCAGTATGAGCTGGAACACAATAATGGCATTCGTGCTCTACATTTATTGTTTGCCAAACCACGGTTAATTCTTCTGCATTAAAAGACGTGTTTGTAAATAATTCGTGTATATTTTTATAAGCTTCTAACGTTTGTGGAGACGATGCTAAAACACCATGTAAACCTGGTAGCATTCCAAAACCATTTACAGATGCTTCTAACTGTGCTTTACTTTCTTCAGGAGCCGATTCAATACTGTGAATTTTTAATGTTGTCATAATATTATTGTTTTACGTTTTGTTAAATAACTAAACAATCGTTTAGTTATTGGTTAAAAAAAATGTTTATAAATTTTTGAAGGTCATTTCTATATAATCTTCAATTTCTTTTTCTGTGTTTACTCTAGATGCTGCTGCCAAACCGTGCTTTGCTAACAATAGATAATTGGCTTGTTTTAAGACCGTTTCGTCATCTTTATTGGAGTCTTTTTTTAATTTTTCAATAAATAATTCTTTTAAGTTATCCATAAAAGCATTCATCTGATTATTAATTTGATCATCCTCTTTTCCAGAAAACTCATTGTAAGTATTGGTAACTAAACAACCTTTTTGATTTCCATTTACGTTACAAATTCTAACCGAATTATAGAAAAAGGCTTTTATGTCTTCTAATCCATTATTAGAGTTTTTAAATTCTTCAAAAATAGAATTTACTTTCTTGTTGTAGCTTTTTAAACTTTCAAGAAATAGCCCGTGTTTGTTACCAAAACTTGAATATATAGAAAACTTATTAATGCCCATTTCTTTTTCGAGCATTTGCATTGAAGTTGTTTCATAGCCATTTCTCCAAAAAAGGTTCATTGCTTTTTCTACTACTACATCTTCGTTATATTCTTTTTTTCTTGCCATTATTTTGATTACACGACAAAACTAAACAATCGGTTAGTAATAAAAAAGTATTTTAACTTTTATTTTGAATTTCAATGTATTTGGTTGCTTTTAAGTAGGGCAGTATTACATTTAAAAAAAAGAGGCTATCTAAATTTAGGTAGCCTCTTTTTAATTTATAGTTTCTCGATTAAAAGATTTCTTTTGTCAAAAGAATTCTATTCTCCTAAAAAAGGATATCTGTAATCTGTTGGAGTTACAAATGTTTCTTTTATCATTCTAGGTGATACCCAGCGTAATAAGTTTTGTGCACTACCAGCTTTATCGTTTGTTCCAGATGCTCTTGCGCCTCCAAATGGTTGTTGCCCAACAACGGCACCAGTTGGTTTATCGTTAATATAAAAGTTTCCAGCGGCATTTTGTAAAGCTTCTGTAGCCTGTGTAACGGCATATCTATCTTTAGAGATAATGGCTCCGGTTAAAGCATATTCGCTAGTTTCGTCAACAAGTTTTAATGTTTCCGCGTAAGCGTCATCTTCATATACGTAAATTGTAATTACAGGTCCAAAAAGTTCAGTACACATGGTTGTGTATTTAGGGTTACTAGTAACGATCACCGTTGGTTCTATAAAGTACCCTTTACTTTTGTCATAATTTCCACCTGCAATAATTTCTGCATCGGCATCTGCTTTAGCACCATCAATAAATTTTGCTAATTTATCAAAAGATCCTTCGTGAATAACTGCAGTAACAAAGTTACTCATATCTTCTGGAGAGCCCATTTTTAAAGATTTTACATCTTCTAAAACGAAGTCCTTAACAGCACTCCAAATACTCTGTGGAATATAAGCTCTAGATGCGGCACTACATTTTTGACCTTGAAACTCGAAAGCACCGCGAACAATTGCAGTTGCTACTTGTTTTGGGTTAGCCGATTTATGCGCTACAATAAAATCTTTCCCACCTGTTTCTCCAACAATACGCGGGTAGGTTTTATAGTTATGAATGTTGTTTCCTATTTGTTTCCAAAGTTCTTTAAATATAAAGGTAGAACCTGTAAAGTGTAAGCCAGAAAAATCTGGACTTGCCATAACCGTATTTGTAATCATAACAGGATCGCCAAAAACCACGTTTATAACACCTGGAGGTACACCAGCTTCTTCAAATACATCCATAATTACTTTTGCAGAATATACTTGACTATCACTAGGTTTCCAAACTACAACATTACCCATTAATGCCATACACGCTGGTAAATTACCTGCAATAGCTGTAAAGTTAAATGGAGTAACTGCGTATGTAAAACCTTCTAACGGGCGGTATTCAATTCTATTCCATGCATCGCTTGTACTTTCTGGTTGTTCCATATAAATGTCCGTCATAAACTGAACATTAAAACGTAGGAAGTCTATAAATTCGCAAGCTGCATCAATTTCTGCTTGGTGTATGGTTTTAGATTGTGCAATCATAGTTGCAGCATTAATCTTTGCTCTATAAGGACCAGCAATTAATTCGGCAGCTTTTAAAAAGATACCTGCACGTTGCTCCCAAGGCATTTGAGACCATGTTTTTCGAGCTTCTAAAGCTGTTGCAATGGCGTCGTCAATATTTTTTTGCTCTGCAATATGATATGTTCCTACAATATGTTTGTGGTCGTGCGGTGGAGACATGGTTCTGGTATTTCCAGTTTTTACATCCTCACCATTTATATATAAAGGCACATCAATTTTAGAGTTAAACATAGCCTTATACGTCTTAAGAACTGCATCGCGTTCTGGAGATCCAGGTGCATAAGATTTTACAGGTTCGTTAACCGCAACCGGTACATTAAAAAAGCCTTTTCCCATGATATTTGATTTTTCGTTATTGAATTTTCAGTAAAACTGCTGCAAATCTACGAATAATTAAATTATAATTTAAAAACAAGGCGTCTTAAAACCACGTTAAATTTTATTTATTTTTTGTAAGTTGCCGATGCATTTTAAGACTACATTTTTTATATGTGTACAGTTACAATTATACCAAAAGGGAAAAGTGATTTTGTGTTAACCTCAAATCGAGATGAAGCTCCCGATAGAGTATCTTTAGTGCCAGATTTTTATATGATTGGTGATACTAAATTGTTGTTTCCAAAAGATAAAAAAGGGGGCACTTGGATTGGTGTTAGCGAAAAAAAACGCGTAGTTTGTGTGCTTAATGGTGCTTTTACTAAACACCAAAGACAAACAAGTTACAGAAAAAGCCGTGGTATTGTGGCTAATGATTTTATGGTTGCTGATAATATTGTAACTACTATTGAGTCCTATAACCTAGATAACATAGAACCGTTTACCATTGTAATTGCAGATTGGAATGCAGGTTTAAAATTCTACGAATTGGTCTGGGATGGGAAATACAAACATTTTATTGAGTTGCCTTTAGAATCTAGAATTTGGTCGTCTTCTACATTATATAATGAAGGAATGCAAAGAGAACGCCAGCAATGGTTTGAAAACTTTGAGGCTGTTCATGATTTGAATGCTAAAACTTTATTAGAATTTCATAGTAATAAGGACGTTGAAAATTTGCATTACGGTGTTGTTATGGATCGTGAATTTGTTAAAACCACCAGTATAACTCAAATTGATAAGCAAGCTAATAACGTATTAATGCGTTATGAGAGCCTAGGAAATAATGAGGTTACTTTAAAAACATTCAAGCTACCCGAAGTTGTAAATGGATAATACAGGAATTATTTTAACATTGGCATATCCAGATACTATTGTAATGGTATCTGAAGAGTGGTTTTCCCCATTTTTAAGATTTTTAGGCGTAGGCAAAAAAGATTATTTGCGTGCCGGTCATGCTGCTTTGGTTTTAATTGAGAAAGAAACAGGTGTTTTAGAATATCATGATTTTGGGCGTTACATTACTTCTGAACCAAACGGACGTGTTAGAGGTCGAGATACCGATAACGAATTGCATTTTCCCTTAAAAGCTGAAATTGATAATGATAAAATAAAAAATCTAGATGCTATTCTGGCGTTTTTAGGCACACACCCAAAACTAACGCATGGCGATGGTAAATTAGTCGCTTCCGTTTGTAATACGGTTAATTATAAGTTAGCGCGAACACACATTACTAAAATGCAAGACATGCATTTTATTAGGTATGCCGCTTTTATAAAAGACGCCTGTAATTGTGCGCGTTTTGTAACGGATACCTTGATTGCGTCGGTAACAGATTCTAAAATAAAAAAGAGTCTTGAAAACTCAAAATGGTTTACGCCAAGTACAGTTGGTAATGTATTACTTGCCGATACAGAAAACTATCCTTTTGAAGTTTCAGAGAACGGTGTGATTTCAAAGTTTAATGGCTCACAAAAAAGTGAAAATCTTCGTTGTTTTTTAGATAGATTAAAAGATCATGAAGTCAATTTGATTGGTACACAAAAACCAAAACCAGTTGATAACTTGCATGAAAAAGCACAATGGCTTTCTGGTATTGCTGCTGGTGCGTGGTTTGAATTACATAAAACGGGGCATGATGTAGAATATCATTTTAAGCGTATTTCTCCTTATGGTAATATTGATGTTCACGAAAAATTTGTTGTAGATGATGATTCGTTTAATTATGATTTAGAGTTTGAATTTATACATTATTCTAACTGTAAATTTTTTCATGTGAAGCAGAATGAAAAAGTGTTTCGATTTGAAAGAAAAGCCCTTTAAACAATACAATAAAAAAATTATCTTTACGGGATAGCAATGATAAATTACTTTCCATATCCTGACATATTTTTGGAATATGAAATATAAAAGTTATATAGGCAGTTGCTACACACTTGACCAAACTAAATGGAAAACATAATATTTAAGAATAAAACGTTCGAGTATTCCCTAATTGGATATTTTATTTTACTACTTAGTTGGAATTTATATGCTCTTGGAACAGGGAATTTAATTGGAATAATTACTTGTGTTGTTCAAACATTGTTATTATTTCTGATATTGACAAAAAATAAATATGGGAAAATCGGAATTAAAACTTGGGCAATTATCTTAATTTTAAGTCACGGAGTTTCCTTTTTGGCAAAACTCGTTAAAATCTTTTAGGAGATGAATATCTCACGACAGAATTGTTGAAAAAAGTTATATTTCTGATAATTGGAATTTTGATTTATATATTTAATGAAAAGTATGTTGAGACAATAAAACGGAAAAATAAAAACGTGTGATAACATGCATATATAACTGATCAAAAGTTAGTTAATTTGTTCAAGAATTAAAAGATGTAATTTAATAGTATCGCCTTATTTAAGTTTGCACTTTCTGTTAAGGGTATATAATTTATAGTATGAATTAGCCGCAAAGGCTAGTACGTTCTGGGTTCCAGAGGAAATCCTTTTTAGAGACTATCGAGACCAAAATATATTTCGGTAGAAGATACCGAAGCGAAGCTTGAGAAAAGATTGTAATGCAATGCCCGGCCGCCTGTCCTGAGCGGAGACGAAGGGTGTGGTAACGCCCAAATTTAGTTTATTGCAAAAGGAGCACTTAATTTAAATGTAGGAATGGTAACTTGAAATTTTTGAGCCGTATTAAGGTTTACCATACCATAATGCCCTTGCATAGCACCAAATGGCGATGTTAGCAAACAGCCCGATGAGTAGGTGTGGGATTGGCCTGGTGCAAGTACCGGTTTTTTTCCAATTACACCCTCGCCAGTAACGGTTTCAAGATTATTTAATGCGTCTAGAATTTCCCAATGGCGCGCATTAAGTTGTACAGAGTCTTTGCTCTGGTTTTCGATAGTGATAGTATATCCAAAGGCGTATTGAATTTTATAGTTTTTATAAAATGAGCCTTCGAAAGTAGTTTCGACCGAAATTTTTATACCTTTTGTAACCTGTTGAACCATTGATATGCAAAGTATTAACGTGTGCTAAAGTAATAAATATTAAATGTTTAACGTAAATTTTAACGTCTTTGATAGAAATATTAGTTAAAATGCATTTTTAGCCTGTGATATTTATAAAATCCTTATTATTAGTAAATATTGTAACGCAACTTTTAATGTTTTATGCGACTTAATTAGAGATATTGGTAGATGTAACTTGGTTAAAACCTATAATTCTATCGTAACGTGCTCCTAAATCTCTATAAAAGACTAAAACTTTGTAATTATTTTCGGTTTGCCAAAAATTACCACTTATAGCGCCTTCGTTTAGAGTATTGTCTTTATTAACAACTACGTATTTATAGTTGTAAAACCCTTGTTTAAGTATCATGCTGGCTTGGTAAACGCCATATTGATCGTTGTATGTCATTTTGTTGAAATCATTTAGCGCATAATTATTGTAATTTCCATAAATGTAAATGTGCTCTCCATTTAATAACTCTGAGTGTTTTAATGAGAAATGGACTTGAACATAATCAGCTTCAATGGAAACATCGTCTCTATCAATAGCTACAATTTTGAATTGACCATTTATATCGGGATTGTAAGTGTATGGTAAATCATGTCTCGCAATATCTGTATATAAATAGGATTGATAAATATCTTCTAGCGCTATAGATTGAACGCGCGAGCTTGCTGCTCTAACATCTTTTGTTTCTAGAAATAAATACTCATTTCCAGCAGGGAACGCTGTTTCTTTTGTATACCTGTAAATAAGTGTATTCCCAATGGTGTATTGAGGTTTTAGGTTTGAAATGGCTGTGTTTAAATTACTATTTTGGATAATTAATGTTTTTATGGTTTGTTTTGGGTTGTTTATTTGTGTACCCGCAGCAATTTCAATATCTACAGTTTGTGTGGTTTCTATGGTACTCACATCTCTAGATCTTTTAATAGCAATGCCTGGAGTCACTATATCTTCATAAATCATGAATTTTCTCGAGAAAACCAAATCGCCATAAGAGTCATAGATTGAAATAATATAATTACCAGAAACTTTTAAACGCTTAGTTTGCTGATTTGGGATTGTTAAACTGTAATGCGAATACATTTGAAATGTATTGAAAGAGTTATTGTAGTCTTGAATTCTGAAATTATCAATACCTAATAAAAACTCTGGTTTTACAAGTACTGAGGGTTCCCAGTTATAATCGTAATGTTCAATTTTATAGTAAAAATCGGGTTCGTCTGAAGTGAGTGCATCAAACTCAAGGTAAAATGTTTCCCCTAGTTGAATTATTGGTAACTCTCCTAAATCGCTAGTATTGCTTTTAAATGTAATAGATTTTATATTGTCTGGTGGATTTACTTCTTCTACTTGAGCATATGTAAAACCAGTAGCAAATAAAAAAATCCATATAAGGGTTGATTTGAAAGACATTCTATGCTTTTTTTGTAAATATAAGCAAATTCTATGCCTAAGAACAATCTTTTATTTAGAATAAGTATAAATAACAAGTCAAACCTATTTTGTCTACCAAATTAGCTATTTATTCGTATTTTTGCACCGATTTTTAGACAACTAATTTCAATAAAAATAAATATGTCAAACGACATTCGTATTAAAAAAGGTCTGGACATTAAACTTATTGGTGAAGCTGATAAAACCGTTGAAAAAGCGATTATTAGCAACTACTGCACCGTAAGGCCAGAAGATTTTCACGGCGTAATACCAAAACTTGTTGCGAAAGAAGGAACCACAGTTAAAGCTGGAGGTACTTTGTTTTTCGATAAATCTCAAGAGGCGATTAAATTTTTATCGCCAGTATCTGGGAAAATAGTTGAGGTGGTTAGAGGACCAAAAAGACGCATTGATGCCATTAAAATTGAAGCTGATAAGACTCAAACTTTCGAAGATTTTGGAAAGTTTGATATCGATGCTTCTAAACCAGAAGATATAAAAGCACATTTGCTAGCTTCTGGATGTTGGCCATTTGTTAAACAACGTCCTTATGATGTGATTGCTAATCCTGAAAAATCGCCAAAAGCGATATTTGTTTCAGGATATGCTAGCGCACCATTAGCAGCCGATTTAGATTTTACTTTACAAGGTAAGGAAGCAGAATTGCAAGCAGCAGTTTCTGCTTTAGCGAAATTGACAGAAGGTAAAGTTCATGTTTCTGTAGGTAAAAGTTCTAATTCGCCATTAGCTGGTTTGTCAGGAATAACTTTACATAAAGTTTCTGGACCGCATCCATCTGGTAATGTTGGAACTCAAATTAATAAAATCGATCCCGTTAATAAAGGTGAAGTCGTTTGGACTGTTAATCCTCAAGACTTAGTTATTATTGGAGAGTTACTTTTAACTGGTAAGTTTAATGCTGAGCGTATTGTTGCTTTAGTAGGCGCTTCAGTTGAAAAACCTAGGTATTTTAGAACAATTGCTGGTAGCGAAATTGCTACTATTGTTTACGATAAAGGTGTAACTAAAGGTGGAAATGACCGCATAATTTCTGGTAATGTGTTATCAGGAAAACAAATAAAACCAGACGGAAGTTTAGATTATTACAGCAACGTGGTATCTGTAATTCCTGAAGGTGATGATTATGAGCTTTTTGGATGGAATAAGCCTGTGTTTAACAAGGTTTCTACATCAAGAGCTTTGACTTTTTCTTGGTTAAACCCAAAGAAAAAATTCAATTTAAATACTAATACAAACGGAGAGCATCGTGCTTTTGTAACTACAGGAACTTACGAAGAAGTTTTTCCTTTAGATATATTCCCAATGCAAATTTTAAAAGCTTGTATGTATAAAGATTTAGATGAAATGGAAGCTTTAGGAATGTACGAAGTAGCACCTGAAGATTTCGCTTTAACTGAATTTGTTTGTGTTTCTAAACAACCACATCAAGATATTATTAGAAAAGGTTTAGACTTAATGCTTAAAGAGATAGGATAATGGGTTTAAAAAGTAATTTACATAATTTTAAGGAAAAGAATAAAGATAAAAAATGGATACCAGCATTTAATGCAATCCATACATTTTTATACTTACCTAATGAGACTACACATAATGGGACTCATATTAAGGCGGCCGACGATTTAAAGCGTACTATGAATACAGTAATTATGGCTATGGTGCCATGTTTATTGTTTGGTATGTTTAACGCTGGATACCAACATCACTTAGCTTTAGGAGATATTCAAGCTGTAGCTGGAAGTTTCTTTAGTGCTGAGTTTTGGACGCTTGACAATTTTTTAGTTGGTTTTTGGAAAATAATTCCATTAGTAATTGTGTCTTACGGAGTTGGTTTAGGAATTGAATTTATATTCGCCATCGTTAAAGGACATGAAGTAGAAGAGGGGTACTTAGTAACAGGAATGTTAGTGCCACTTATTGTGCCAGTAGATATTCCATTATGGATGCTTGCAGTAGCAGTTGTATTTGGTGTTGTTATTGGTAAAGAAGTTTTTGGAGGTACAGGAATGAATATTCTAAACCCTGCATTAACCATTAGAGCCTTTTTATTCTTTGCTTACCCAACATGGATGAGTGGTGATAAAGTTTGGGTTCATGGAGCAGATCCAAGAGTTCAAGATTTAGCTGCTGGTGCTCAACCTGATGCTATTTCTGGTGAAACGATACTAGGAAGTTTAGCGCAAGGTAATGAGTTTATGCTTGGCGGTTCTGAAGTAAGTTTTATGGATATGTTTCTAGGGTTTATTCCTGGGTCTGTAGGTGAAACTTCAACATTACTTATTCTTTTAGGAGGTTTGTTTTTAATTTTTTCTAAAATAGGAAGCTGGAGAATTATGTTATCATCAGTTATTGGTGCTATTGTAATGGGCTTAATTTTTAATCAAGTTGCAGCTTCAGGATGGATTACAGAAAGTAGTAATTTCTACGGATTAATGAGTGCACCTTTCTGGGAACATCTAATTATAGGTGGGTTTGCTTTTGGTACAGTTTTTATGGCTACCGATCCGGTAACGGCATCACAAACAACCAAAGGAAAATGGATTTACGGTTTCTTAGTAGGATTCATTTCTATAATGATTCGTGTATTTAATCCAGCCTATCCAGAAGGTGTTATGTTAGCCATTCTATTAATGAATGTATTTGCACCTACAATTGACCATTATGTGGTACAAGGAAACGTGAAGAAAAGAATGAAACGTGTAAAAGTTAAAACAGCATAATTATGGCAGTTAATACAGATAAAAACTCATATACTATAATCTTTGCAGTAGCAATGGTATTAGTTGTAGGTTCGTTATTAGCGTTTACGGCATCATCGTTAAGACCTAATATTGACGAGAATAAACGTATGGAAAAGCAACAGAATATTCTGTATGCTATGGGCGTAAATGGAAATGAAGGAACAGGTGATATCACTTTCGTTGGAACAGATATCGTTGCAGGTGAATTTTCAAAATACATCACGCAACAATTAGTTATTGAAAACGGTGTTGCAAAAGAAGATGATAAAGCTTATTTAATTGATATTAAAAAGGAACAAGCAAAAGCTAAAAATGGAGGAACAAGACGTTTGCCTTTATTTATTGGTAAGAAAGATGGTAAAACATTTTACATTACGCCAATAAGAGGTAAAGGGCTTTGGGATGCTATTTGGGGTTATGTCGCTTTAGATAAAAACATGGTTGTTCTAGGTGCTTTTTTCGATCACGCTGGTGAAACTCCTGGTTTAGGAGCAAACATTAAGCAACGTTATTTTATGGACGATTTTAATGGAGAACACTTATTAACCGATTCAGGAGCTTTTAAAGGTATTGCTGTGGCTAAGGGTAATAACGATCCTAAAAATGAAATAAAAGACGATTTCGAAGTTGATGCCTTAGCTGGTGCAACTATTACTGGTGATGGTGTTTCTGCCATGATTAAGAAAGATTTAAAATTGTATTTACCTTACTTTAAAACGTTAAAATAATATGGGACTACTTTCAAAAAAAGACGCGAAGTTAATCACAGACCCGTTAGCAGATAACAACCCAATTACAATTCAAGTATTAGGTATCTGTTCTGCATTAGCAATTACTGCAGAGTTAAAAGCCTCTTTAGTAATGGGTATTGCTGTACTTTTCGTTCTAGGTATTGGTAACGTTGTTATTTCTTTAATGAGAAATATCATTCCATCAAAAATTAGAATTATTGTTCAACTTATAGTGGTTGCTGCTTTAGTAATTATTGTAGATCAGGTTTTAAAAGCTTTTGCTTACGAGTTAAGTAAAACACTATCTGTATTTGTTGGATTAATTATTACAAACTGTATCATTATGGGGCGTTTTGAAGCTTTTGCTTTAGCAAACGGACCATGGAAATCATTTTTAGATGGTATTGGAAATGCTTTAGGGTATGCTTTAATATTAGTAATTGTTGGTTTCTTTAGAGAGTTATTAGGTTCAGGTACTTTATTTGGTATTCCTGTACTTGGTGATCCAATTGAGCAAACTGGTGTGTATTCAATAGGTTATGAGAATAACGGATTTATGTTAATGCCTCCAATGGCCTTAATTGTAGTAGGTTTAATTATCTGGGTACAACGTAGTAGAAATAAAGCATTAATAGAAGATTAAAAATAGTAATCAGTAAAACAGTACTCAGTTGGCAGTAATGCTCAAACTGAAACTGCAAACTGAAGACTGAAGACTTAAAAAAAATGGAACACGTAGAATTATTTTTTAAATCGATTTTTATAGATAACATGGTATTTGCAGTATTCCTTGGGATGTGCTCTTACTTAGCAGTATCTAAAAAGGTTGCAACAGCTGTTGGTTTAGGAGCAGCCGTAATATTTGTATTAGCTATTACAGTACCATTAAACTGGTTATTAGATCAATATTTATTACAACCAGGTGCATTAAAATGGTTAGGAGAAGAATACGTAGATTACGATTTAAGTTTTCTTTCTTTCATCATGTTTATTGCTACCATAGCAACTATGGTACAATTAGTAGAAATAGTGGTAGAGAAGTTTTCACCATCATTATATAATTCTTTAGGTATCTTTTTACCACTTATTGCTGTAAACTGTGCCATATTAGGTGGTTCTTTATTTATGCAATCTCGTGAAATTGAAACTTTAGGTTTAGCATTTAATTATGGTGTTTCTTCTGGTATTGGATGGTTTTTAGCCATTTTAGCGATTGCAGCTATTAGAGAAAAAATTAGATATAGTAATGTACCAGCACCTTTAAGAGGTCTTGGTATTACATTTATCATTACAGGACTTATGGGGATTGGCTTTTTAAGTTTTGGAGGTATGTTAACTGGAGGTGATGACGAAGAGCAACCAGCTACAGAAACAGCCATTGAAGTAGAGAAGTTACAAACTGAAGAAGCTAAAGATTTAGCTGATAATACTAAAATAGTAAAGTAATATGATTTTAGCAGCAGGAACAACAGGAACAGTTATAGCAACAGTTGTAGCGTTTTTAATAATTACGCTAGTACTTGTTAGTTTATTACTTTTTGTAAAACAAAAATTATCACCATCTGGTCCAGTAAAAATTACTATCAATGGTGAAAGAGAAATAGAAGTAGCGTCTGGCGGTAGTTTACTATCTACGTTAGGAGCAAATAAGATTTTCTTGCCATCTGCTTGTGGTGGTGGTGGAACATGTATTCAATGTGAGTGTCATGTATTGTCTGGTGGAGGTGAAGCGCTTCCAACAGAAACACCTCACTTTTCAAGAAAAGAATTAGCTAGTGGAGCGCGTTTATCATGCCAGGTAAAAGTTAAGCAAGATATGGATATTACCATTCCAGAAGAAGTGTTTGGTATTAAAAAATGGGAAGCAACAGTTGTTCGTAACTATAATGTGGCATCATTTATCAAGGAATTCGTTGTTGAAATTCCTGAAGATATGGGGTACAAAGCTGGTGGATATATTCAAATTGAAATTCCGCCATGTGAAGTAAAGTATTCAGATATGGATATTACAGCACACCCAGAAGAGCATGATACTCCGGATAAGTTTCAAACTGAATGGGATAAATTTGGTTTATGGCCTTTAGTAATGAAAAATACCGAAACAGTAGAAAGAGCATATTCTATGGCCTCTTACCCTGCTGAAGGACGTGAGATTATGTTAAACGTTCGTGTAGCTTGTCCGCCATGGGATAGAGCTAAAAACGGATGGATGGATGTGAATCCAGGTGTAGCATCGTCTTATATTTTTAACCAGAAACCAGGTGATAAAGTGACTATTTCTGGACCTTACGGTGAATTCTTTATTAACGAGTCTGAAAGCGAAATGCTTTACGTTGGTGGAGGTGCTGGTATGGCTCCAATGCGTTCACACCTTTATCACTTATTCAGAACTTTAAAAACAGGAAGAAAAGTGACCTATTGGTACGGAGGACGTTCTAAACGTGAGTTATTTTATTTAGATCATTTTGAGAAATTAGAAAAGGACTTTCCTAACTTTAAATTTTACTTAGCACTATCTGAACCAATGGAAGAAGATAACTGGAAAGTAAAAGAAGATATTGATGCTCCAGGAGATGGTTTCGTAGGATTCATACACAATTGTGTAATAGATAATTATTTAAGTAAACATGATGCTCCTGAAGATATAGAATTATATTTCTGTGGTCCTCCTTTAATGAACAAAGCCGTTCAGAAAATGGGTGAAGATTTCGGTATCCCAGATGAGCATATTAGATTTGATGACTTTGGAGGATAAAATTCCTTTGAAAAAAAGAATCTTGTAAAATATTTTAGTCAGACCTATCAGGTTTTAAAAACCTGACAGGTCTTTTTATTTAATATGACAGCTCAATATTATATTTAGGTTTTTCATTTCCAAACTCAAACAGATTTGTGTAATCCATAACATTATCAACAGCATCCAATTCACATAAAAGTTTAATCACCTCAGATAAGCCATTAAACAAAACATCTTTATCAGTTGGGTTTTTGGGCTTTTTGTTTTTATAATGTATAGGTATCTGAAAACCACAGCCCTCTAAAAAAGTGGCTTCAATTTTTAGTAATTCTAAAGGAGAATAACCATTGAATTTTCTATTTAAATTTTGATGAACCAAGCCAACATAATTTAATTCTAAAGCACCATGACTATCTGATAGATGCTTCCAACTATCTCTATTGTCTAAAATATTTCCAACGGCGCATTGCTTGCAACATTCAGGATTTAAGGTGTTGTTATGAAAAGCAATATATAGTTTTTGAATGGCTTTTTCCAATCGAACAGTAGTTTTCATGTGCTATAGTTTTACCTCAAATTACTAAAAAGTTAGCTTTTATCTGTGAAATTAATCTTAAAATTTTATTCATTAAGTACGAAGTAACCTATTTAAAGCGTTAGTTTATCATGAAAAATGCTTTGCGAATAATTGTTGTTTTAGGTTTGTTGATTGTTGTATTTATTCAGTTTAAGCCTGTTAAGAAAACAATAAAAAAGCTAGCTGCCGTTATTGAAACGCCTAGATTGATTAATAAGGATAGTCTTACTATAAAATCTAGAGTAAATATCCCTGAGGGTTATAAGCGTGCGAGTTATGCCGAAGGAAGTTTCCAAGAATACATTCGTAGTTATAAACTAAAACCCTTTGGTGCTAAAATTATTAATTACGATGATAGCGAATATTTTTGGCAAGGTGGCCATATAGGTGTTTTAGATATTCCTGTACCTAAAAACGGATTACAGCAATGTGCAGATGCTTTAATTAGAATACGTAGCGAATACCTTTGGGATAATAATCGAAAGGATGAGATTGGTTTTAATTTTACAAGCGGTCATTATTGTTCATGGCAAAAATATGCAGAGGGTTACCGTCCAAAAATTAATGGAAATAAAGTATCCTTTCATAAAACAGCATCAGTAAATCATTCCAAAGCAAATTTTTATAAGTATTTGAATTTAATCTATATGTATTCTGGAACCTTGTCACTTTATAACGAGCTTCCAAAAGTAAATTCAGCCAAAGACTTAAAAATTGGTAATATGCTTATTAAAGGGGGTTCTCCAGGTCATATTGTAATGATTTGCGATGAAGCGATTAATAGCAAAGGGGAGAAGTTGTTTTTGTTATTTCAAGGTAATACACCCGCGCAAAGTGTGCATTTGGTTAAAAATTTAGAAAATTCTGATATTTCTCCTTGGTATCGATTAGAAGGCGATGCTGTAATTCCTGTTTCTAATTATACATTTGGAAGTGCAAAGTTTGTGCGTTTTAAATAAGTTTCCCTTTGTAAAAATATCATCTCAACAAAGAGAAACTTAATTACTTTTATGTTAATTATTGCTGTAAGTGATTATTAGTTCCGCAGTACCAGAGACGTTCATTATGTTGTTTTCTGTTTCTTCATAATCAGGATGTGTTGTATTTATAGAACCAGGTAATTCCCAAACCCTATATCCATTTACTTCGTCGATAAAATAAGTATACGAAGGTTGGGATTCATTAGTCCAGTTAATTGATTTGTTTTGAGAATAAGAATAGCCTCCAAGAAATATTTCATCAATATGTAGAGTATACAAAACGGCATCTTCATGATATGGTATTAAAAAACCCATCTGCCATATCATACGTGTGCCATTACCTTCTGGAAAACTATCATAAAGCCAATAAGCTGCATTTATGGTTTCAATGGTTATTTCTGGTTCTGTTACAAAAAAGAATCCAGCTTCAGATGTACCACCTCTTCCATCATCCGCTAAAATATAGCCATCATAATGTGTTTCAGGCTCTAAATCTGTAAAATTATAAGATAAGGTTGTTCCTCCTGTAGAAATGAGTTGGTCATTTAAATAAATAGAATACGTAATTGGGTCATCATCAATATCAATGGATTCTGTCCATTCAATAGATGCACCATCCATTCTGGTTTCTAAAATTGTGACTGAAAATGGTCCAGGTATAGTTTCGTTTGGGTCATCACCATCATCTTCCGAAGAACAATTAACTAAGAGAAATGATAATACCAATAAATAGGCATAATGTTTCATGTGTTTTGTTTTATTTGATATTTACTAGAACATCTAAGTAAAGTAAATATGTCATCATTTTTTTGAAATTTATTTTTGTAATTGTGTAATTGGACAAGTGTCAAAAGAACTTATAAATAGGAGATGTTTAATATCATAGTTTATAAATATTTTTATTTTATGCTCACATTTTAAATGTGTTTCGATGTAGCTATATATAACAGTAAAAGCTATTAATTATGAAACGAATTTTATTTTTTACAATGTGTTTTGCATTCACATTTATAACATTAAATGCACAAGATTATAATCAGGTTATTTTTACAGGAGATGGTGGTAGCGATGAATGGGAAAATCCAGAAAACTGGCGAAGAGGTGGAGATCCTAATTTACCTGGTGTGCCTGAACCTGGCGATGATATTTTAATTGATGGGTTTTATGTGTACTTTAATGGTCTTGGATCTGTGCCACTAAATCAACAATATGGTACATTAGAGTTACGTTATGGCGCTCAATTATTTACTCAAGGCGATCTTTACCTTGATAATTTTATTGTGGATGTATCAAGTAGTTTTGAGGTTGTTGTACAAGATATCGATGTTTTTTATAAAGTTATATGTGCAGAGAATTTTTCTTTTGTTGGAAATTTGAATTTAGTTTTTTCTGGCTATGCACCACAAATAGGCGATAGCTATCAGGTTGTTGAAGGCAATCATCAGGCTTGCCCAACAACAACACCATATGATAATTATAGTTTTGATTTCGATACCTTATTAACGGCTGAATGTGGTGCAGATGGTTTTGGTTTAAGTATTGAAGTTTTAGATATTAATTATACAACATCTATTTCGTGGGATGGAGAAGCAAACGACAGTAATTGGGGCAACCCAGCTAATTGGGACCCAAACGGCGTTCCAAATGCAGCCTCAAGAGTAATAATAAATAAAACAGATGGCGGCTATGTAAGGACTAGTGCTGCCGGAATAACAAAGGTTGCAAATATTATATTGGGAGCTAATAATACTCTTGAAGTCAATGGAGATTTGCTTATCGATAAATATGTACAAGTCAAAAAAGAGGCAACATTTTTATGGAGAGGTGGGAAGATTTATAGTAACGATATTAATTTTCAATCTGGTATTTCAAGTTATGGGGATATAATTTTAGATGGTCCAGGAACTAAAGAATTAGACACTAATTGTTATCTGATATCCTATTTTGCAGATATAAATCACAATGAAGGTGATTTAAATATTAATAACGGTTATGTTAGAATGTTTAACTATAACAGTTACAATATTAATGGCGATAATATTAATATTGGTTACACGAGCGGAGATCGCCATGAGCTAACCATTAGTGTTGTTAGTGAGCTTATAAAAACAGCAGGAACAGGTTCATCTTCTATTAATTTATCAACATTTGTAAATTATGGAAAGGTTATTAGTGAGTCTGGAACATTGGTTTTTGATGAAGATGTTACTACTGGAGAATATGAAGAATATATTGATGGACAACTTGTTGAATACACAGGGACCTACGGAGGAAGCGGCGGTTTTATGTGGCCAGAAGGTTATATCATGGAAGGTGAAATTGCTCCGGGTAGTTCTCCAGGGATTTTAACTGTAGTTGGAGATTTTGAAACATCGGCAGCTGCTACATTTGAGATTGAGATTGATGGCCCAAATGTAGGCACAGAATACGATCAAGTTGAAGTTACAAATACAGCAGTATTAGAAGGCGAGATAGAAGTAGTTTTAGGCTATTTACCACCCAATAATGCTAGCTTTGAAATTTTAAAATCTACAGAGATTGCTAATTGCAACCTTCCAAACCAAGTGACTACGAGTTATAACGGTACACCCTATACTTTTGATGTAGTATGTTTTAATGACTCTGTGTATTTAAATGGACCTGGAGCAACACTTTCTACTAATAAAAATATTTTAGATGATATTGTTATTTATCCTAACCCGGTTAGTAGTGTTTTAAATATTAAGTCGAATTTAATGTTAAAAGGAAACTGGCAAATTTTAAATCAGTTAGGACAAGTTGTAAAAGCGTCTACATATGAATCTGATGATATTATAATCAATGTAAATGAAATCCCTCCAGGTTTATATATTTTGAAAATTGAAGATGATATTTTAAATGCTACTTCTACTAAACGGATAGTTGTTTCTAATTAAGTTTATAGATAGTTTGATTATAAAAAGGGAGTTGCTAAGTATAGTAGCTCTCTTTTATTTTTTACGCGTTTTTATTATATAAATTGAGGCTAAAATAAGTAACAAAGCGCCTAATACATACCAAAGCATATTTGAAGATGTATTTAAATTTATAGGATTTGTATCACCTATTAACACTAAACCAGCCCAGTAATGTGGGTTTATAATTCTACCTTCACTACTTGCAATATAGCTTAGTTTTGCCTGTTGTAGCGCTTTGTCTTTAGGCAGGCCTTGTTTGATGTTGTTGTAAAATAATTCAATTATTTTAGAGCTAGATTGCTCATCAATTTTCCATAAGCTAGTTAAAATACTTTCACTACCGGCATAATTAAAAGCATGTGCTAAAGAGATCATGCCTTCTCCAGCTTGGTATGTTGGCTTTCCAGTTTCACAAGCAGTTAAAATAGCTAAGTTCGAGTTTAGATTTTCATTGTATATTTCATAGGTATATAATGAGTTTTCCTCATCTTCAATATTTTTAGCAAAAATTAATCGAGATAATTCTGGGGTTATATTATTAGATTCGGCATGCGTACCAATATGAATAATTTTATGCTCGTTAGCTTCATTTTTAAAAATTTGTTTAGATGCCTTTTCATTAATAAAATAATCACCATCAAATAACTTTGAATATTCTTTTGCTAAATCTACGCTAAATGGTTGCGGAAGAAGTTTTAAGTAAGTTTCATCAATAGATAAAGAATCTTTTATAGCCACACTATATTCTTGTTTCATTTTATCATTAAACTCTGGAGCAAAAGCAATAAAGTCTTTTTGATAATTTATGGTTTTCTTATCCTTATCTAATAATAGCAAACTATAATTGTATGAAATGGTATTTTTGGTAAGCAAACTATGAGCTGCCAAGTCTTTAAAAGAATTTACTTTTAAAGGTGTTAAGCTTTCAAAACTTAAATTGAATAATATACCATCAGGAATAATAATGACATGGTCTGTAGTAACTTCATTTTCAAAAGGTTGCCATAATTGGTTGTATAGTTGATTATAAATGGAGTTAACTTCTGTAATGTCGTTGTGATTTTTAGAGATTATATTGATTCTATTTATTAATTTTTCAGAATCTAGTTTGAAAATATTTCCCCTTGATTTATTTATAACAAAAGCATGCAAAGTTTCCTCAATAAATAAATAGCGGACTATTGTTGTTTGTTCTGGAATATTAGCTTGTAAATTATCTAATGGTTCTTCTATAGTCGCAAAACGCATTTTATAATATTTGGGGTATTGCTGTTTTAAAGTGTCTATAAAATTCACCCAATTATTATTGTTTTCAATTAAAACCTGAATGTCATTTTGCTCTTGACTTTCTAGGCTTGAGTTTTGTAATTTTCGGAGTGTATTTTCCCTTTCAATTATATGGTCTGGAATACCTGCAAATGATATGGAGTTTTTAAGATTTAATCGTGCCCTAATTCTATTGTATAAGGCAGATTCATGCAGACTTACGGTTTGGTTTAAGTATTTTTTATGACCTGTTAATTTGTATAATTCAAGATTTAGATACTTAGCAAAATTAAAAACGGTATTATTATTTTCTATCAATCTATTTACATCTGAAACAGAAGTAATTAAAGATCGCCTTTCCTCTAAAGTATGTATTGCATTTTTAACATCTACTAAAATGGTTTTTAAAAATAAGCTATCTTTTGTTTTAGATAAGTTATATTTTGATTTGGCATTGATGACTAATACTTCTGGTTTATATTCTTCAAAGTGAGACTTGTCATAACTGCTTTTTAAAGTATCATTATATTTTTTGTACAAAGCAAGACTCTTATTGCTCCATTCTAAGCTCTGTTCATAATCTTCAGTTAGCATTGATGTTTTTGCTAATGCAACTAATACTGTATTGGTTAAGTTACTTTGTTCTCCTTTGTTTTTTATTAGATAATTATAAGCATTCTTTAAAATTGCAATGGCGCGTTCTTTTTCTTTAAGTGATGCCAAAACAAGAGATAAATTTATAATAGTAAATAATCGATCTCTACTGTATTCATTTTGATGGGCTTTTTGATGAAATTGATTGCTTAAGTCTAAATATTTTTTTGCTTTTTGATAGCTTTTTAACTCTTTATAAACAAGCCCTTTATTATAATACATATTGGCTTTTGTAACAAAATTATCTCCAGGAATTTTATTGACTATTATTTCTGCTTCGTCTAGATATGTTAATGAGGAATTAAATTCTTTTAGCGGGATATTTACTTCGGCAAGAGATGTAATTGCCGAAAAGTTTTCAAGGCTGTTGGTTAATAAATTATTTTTTGCGTGTTTGTAGGCTATTGTGCTTATTTTTTTTGCATTTTCAAAATCACCAAGATCAAAGTAAAGACTTGATAAGTTTCGATATGCCAAAGATAGATTACGCTGTACTCTAAATGTTAAAGGGTGATTATGTGTGCTATTTAGAAACTCTTTGTATAGTTTTATGCTCTCTTGTATTAATTGCATAGCCTCAGAGTATTTACTTTGGCTTTGTTTTAGCAAAACCATATTCGCTTTAATAGAGGCAGGAAAATATAATCTATTTTCAGGGTTGTTTTCCATTTCTACAGTTTTTCTAAGACCAGTTTCGTAATAATAAGTAGCACTATCTGGTTTGGAAGTAAAGTACATTAAAGCACCAAGGTAGTTATAGACTCTAGCAGAGAGTTTAAATTTTTGAGTTGGATTTGTTTTTATGATTTTTTGTGCACCTCGAGTATGTTGTTCAAAGAGATCTATGTTTCCCAATCGAATTGCGTATTCACTTAGCCGGTATTCCGAATTTAATAAGGGTTCTTTTTTTTGTGATTTTAAAGCAAATTCCTTTGATTTTTCAGCATACTCATAAGCCTTTTTGGGGTCTCCTTGTTCATTAAATAATTTAGATAAATCTATTTTTATTTGATGTTTTGATTTTATTGTTATTGGTTTTTTTTCTAAATATTTTGCTAAATCTAAACTTTGCTTTAATGTGTTATTCTCTTTGCTTATTGAAAGTTCAATTTTACCAAGTAGATATACATAGTGAGATAAAGTATCATAATTTTTTTTACCCTTATAATATTCAATTTGTTTGTCTAGTTCTGTTTTTGCTTTTTGAATGGAATCTGTATTTACTAATTTCTGAATGTAAGAAATACTAGAAATAGAATCGTTTTGTGCCTGAAAATTAAACGTGTAAAATAGCACACATATTAAAATTGTGTGTTTTAAAAGCGGTGTAGACTTAATCATAAGGTAAAAGATTTATGGTGTCAGTTCTGAAATAATCTTTTTAGCATCAGTAGTTTCGCTTGTGTTTAAATGTTTTTTTGCAAGCTCTATATTACCTTCTTTTAGATAAGCTAATCCTAAGTATAAATAAGCTTCATCTAGAAAAGTAAAATCATCTTTAGCTTCAATTGATCGTTCTAAATATGGAATAGCATCGGTTACATTTTTATTTGCTAAATGTGCGACGCCTAAAAAATAGTTTAAAGTGTCGTTATCTGGTTTTCTTTCTTGTAAAACCCGCCATTTATCAATAGCTATAGTGTAGTCGCCATGTTTGTAGTTTACCATGGCGTCGTAAAAATCAAAATTATTTGTAGCGCTCATAGTAGTGGGTAAACCTGGATCTGGTTTAAAAAAATTAGCGTAAATTTTTTCGTTTTTAGATGTGTTAAAAAACCAAATACTTCCAACTGCAATTATCATGGCTGCAGCTATTGATATTTTACTAAAATTTAAAAATCTAACTTTAGTCTTAGGTGTGTTTTCTACTATGGTTTTTGGTATGTCTTTATGGAACTCATTAAGTTTTTCTTTTAAAGCTTGCGTTTCTATACCCGTAAGCATAGTTTTAATATCTTCAACCTTGGTCTTAAACTCGTTATCGAGTTCTAGAAGTTGGTTAAAATCTTTTAATTCTTTAGAAGTCATAGTGCCGTTTATATAACGTTCTATAATTTCTAGTAGTTCTTTGGATATTTTGCTATTATCTTTCACTTCTTATTGATTTGAGGCTAAAACTAAAGCGCGTAATTTTTCCATACATCGGTACTTTTTATTTCGAGCTGTAGTTTCTTCAATATTAAATTCTGCTGCAATCTCTTTTAAAGATTTTTTTTCAAAATAAAATACATTTAATAATTGTTTACATGGTTGGCCTAAGTTTTTAAAGCCTGCCATTGCTAACTTTAATTTATCATGGTTCGTGTCTGTATCTTCATCATTATCATCTTCAATAAAAGTTAATGTTTCATAATTTAAAGATTTTGAATTTTTAAACGATTTAGATCGTAACACATCCATCCATTTATTCTTTGCTATTGTATACAAATAACCCTGTAAAGCAGTATCGTTAATAGGTACAAATTTATCGTCTTTTATTTGTGACCAGACCGTTATAAATGCTTCTTGATAAATGTCTTTGGCATGATCTACAGAACCACTATTTTTTAAAATTAAGTGTTCTACTTTTTTAAAGTTTGATGTATAAAAATGTTTTAAAACATCAGGTTTATTTGATTTAATAGCGCTAATAAGCTCTGATTGATTTAGTAAACGTATTGACTTCCCCATAAATTAATAGCTAGAGGAAATATACAATTATTTCATTTTACAATAAATAAGTTCACTATTAAAACAAGTTTTAAACGATAAACTACATTTTTAATTCATAGGTTTTATTAATAAATATTTTATTATAATATAAAAAACATACATCAGTTTATTTGTGTTTTAATAGATATAGGTTATAATTATATTTTGCTTTCTTACAGGTTTATGTTATTTCTTTTAAAAGAAAAAATAACCAACAGATACCATAAAGACGCTGTTTTTTACATTGTCATCATTGTCTTTGCTAATGTTGGAAAGTCCAAAATTGTAACGCGCAGATATATTAAGACCATTATCTAGTTTATAGCCAGCACCTAAACCAAACGATATATCTGTAGTTTTAAAAAATTCTTTAATATCTTGTTCGATATCTGCATTTTGAGTGCTATTTGATACTGTTTTTGAGCTAGATGCTTTTCCTATGGTATCTGTAGTTGTATCTACATTACCACCGCCCAAATTTTCATCATCTACTTTTATTTTTGCAGATAATAAATAGCCTATTTGCGGGCCAGCTTCTATGCTTAGTTGGTCGTTAACATAATATTTTCCAATAATAGGAAGGTTTAAATAGTTTAAAGTACCTGTGCCATTATCTAATTTGTAGCCTTGTGAAGAGAATAATAATTCGGGTTGCGCATAAAAAGATTCATTTATTGGAATTTCTGCTACACCTCCAATATGGAAACCCATTTTGGTTTTAACAGATTCTATATCTCCAGTAACAGAAGCAAAGTTAACACCAGCTTTTGCTCCAATTTTTATGTTTTGCGCGTTTAGGCTAGATGCCATACTAAATACCATTAGTATTAATACATATGTGTTTTTCATGATTTTCATTTTAAATTATTGTTTTCTATTTAGTTTGTTACTCATTTCTTTTAATTTGATTATCCTTTTTTTACATATTAGTTTTAGTTTTTGTTGGTTATATAGTTATATCGAAAGAATTTAAAAATGTCATCATCATCACAACAATTATATTATTTTTGTACTATGAGTAAGCCATTAACAGAACAAGAATTGCATAATCTAGCTATGAACCATGTTGGAAAAGATTTGGAACGACGTGGTTTTGAGTTTATTGCAATAAATAGTAAACTTAAAAAGCACCCTCAATTTGTTTGTATAGATAAAAACAAGCAATATTACTTTGTAATAGTTAGGGCGGTAATACTTCCAGAAAATCCTAATAATTATGATGTTGTTTGGATGGAATCTTTTAAAAGCCATGCTCGAGAAAAAGACGCTAAGGTTTTATATGCAGGTGTTGGTATTGGTAGTACAGAAGGCGAAAAACTACCTATATATTTAAATCAAGATTATTTATTAGAGTATAATGGGATTCAAGTTTTAGAAACCAATTTGAATTAAAACGAAATTTTAAAAAATGAATAAATTTTTATTAGGATTATTACTTCTTTTAATTAGCTTTTCCTGTAAACAAAATAACATAAATACTAAACTTTCTGGTACTGTTTTTGGCACGAGCTATTCTATTATTTATAGTTCGGATGTTGATTATAAAGCGCAATTAGATAGTTTGTTTTATGTAATTAATAAATCATTGTCAACATATCAAGCTAACTCAGATATTTCAAAAATAAATAGAAATGAATCTTTTAAAGTAGATGAGCATTTTATAAAAGTTTATAACGCCTCAAAAGAAATTTTTGGACAAACCGAAGGGGCTTTCGATCCTACAATAGGCAATGTAGTTAACGCCTGGAAATTTGGTGCGGAACACACTATTGAGGTTGTAGATAGTTTAAAAATAGATAGTTTAATGCAATTTGTTGGTTATGATAAAACGTATTTGCATGAAAACACCATACGAAAATCAAACCCTAATGTGTATTTAGAATATAATGCGATAGCAAAAGGTTACGCCGTAGATGTAATAAGTGCGTATTTAGAATCTCAAAAAGAAAATAATTATCTGGTTGAAATTGGCGGTGAAATACGTGTTAAAGGAATAAATACAGAAAAGCAAAGTGATTGGAAAGTAGGCGTAGAGGAACCCAATTTTGAAGGTGAGCAATCTATATTAAAAGCCGTTAGTTTAAAAAATCAAGCTATGGCAACTTCTGGAACTTATAGAAAATTTAAGGTTGATAAAGATGGTAATCGTTATGCGCATATTATCGATACAGAAACAGGGTATCCTAGCAAAACAAATCTATTAAGTATCACGGTAATAGCTGAAAACTGTATGGAAGCTGATGCCTATGCAACCGCATTTAAATCTATGGGTATTGAAAAAGTAAAAGCATTTTTAAAAAATCACCCAGAACTAAAAGTATTTTTAATTTTTGAAAATGAAAATCAACAGTTGGAAACGTTATCGCTTAATAACTTTCCAGAGTAGTTTACTTTTAAAATACAGAAATGAGTAAAAGGAACCAGCCACTAACTAGTAATAATCCACCAATTGGCGTAATAGGTCCTAAAAAACGAAGTTTCTTTCCTTTTGCATCCGATAAAACGAGACCATAAATACTAAAAGAAAATAGAATAATGCCAACTGTAAAACACCAATAAATTGCAGAGGTTATGTTATTTGCATTAAAGCCTAAAGCCAATAAAACAATAGCATGGTACATTTGGTATTTAACACCAACCTCAAAACTATGTAATTGATCTGTGGATAAAATTTTCTTTAATGCATGCGCACCAAAAGCACCAAGTATTACAGATAGCATCCCGAAAAAAGCACCTGTAGCAATTATAATTTGTTGTGTCATTTTATTGTTTTTTGTTTGTAAACTATAGGAATAATTTCTCCTTTAGCTAAACAATATTTTTCTATCGCTTCCGCGGAAAGTGTAGCAGTATAATCAACCTCTTCAACTTTAAAACCAACGTTGCGTAGTTTATCAAAATAATCAAGACCGTAAACACGAACATGGTCGTATTGACCAAATATTTTAGCACGTTCCTTTTTATCAGTTATACTATCATCTTCAAAAGTGGTAGCACGCGTTAAATCTTGCGGAATTTGAAAAACGCCATAGCCACCAGGTTTCATAACCCTAAATAGTTCGTGCATAGCCTTAGTGTCATCTGGAATATGTTCTAAAACATGATTACATAAAATAATATCATAACTGTTGTCTTCAAACGGAAGGTTGCAAATATCTGCTTTTACATCGGCTATTGGTGATAGTAAATCTGTAGTCGTGTAGTCAAGATTATCTAGTTTTCTAAACCGCTTTAAAAAACATTGTTCTGGAGCAAAATGAAGCACTTTTTTCTTTACTGAAAAGAAATCGGTTTCATTCTGTAAATACAACCATAATAACCTATGTCGCTCTAGGCTTAATGTTGAAGGTGATAATACATTGTTTCTCTGTGTTCCATAACCATAAGGTAAAAAGGTTTTAAAACGTTTCCCGTCTATAGGATCTGTAAAAGTATTTCCTTTTAAAAAAAATGCTAGTACAGGGCGTATAATATAACTGAGCCTTATTAATAGAGGCCTTGGTATAATGTTTAGAATAAGTTTGAAGAGTTTCTTCATGAGATGTTTCACAGAGATTCACAGAGACACAGAGTGTCACAGAGAATTAATAGGTGTCATTTATAAATCGTTTTAATCCGTTTTTTAAAAGTTTGGTATGAAAGTTTAACAATAGTCCAATAGGAAAATCACCTAATTTCATATAAGTCAAAATTTGTGCAGAATGAACATCAGTAAACTTTTCGACTGTTTTTAGCTCTATTACAATTTTATTTTCGACTAGTAAGTCAATTCTATAACCATGATCTAAAGTAATGTCTTTATAAGTAATAGGTTGTGATAATTCTTTTTGAACAGAATAACCCATAGCCATTAACTCATAGTATAGACATTCTTGATAAGCAGATTCCAGCAACCCAGGCCCAAGAGTTCTATGAACTTCGATAGCAGCACCAATAATATTTTCTGTAATCTTATTATACAATATAGTTTAATAGAAGTTAATAACGCTCTGTGTGTCTCTGTGTGTCTCTGTGTGTCTCTGTGTATCTTTGTGTATGTCTGTGAAATAGTTTTTTAGATTAAAGCACTAAAGCCTGTTGTCTAAATTCATCTTCTTCATTGCTCTCAATACCCAAAGCGTCATAAATATATGCAAACGTTGAAAGTAGCTCTGGCTTACCATCAACCAAGGCAACATCATGTTCAAAATGAGCAGAAGGTTTGTTATCTTGAGTCGTAATAGTCCAGCCGTCTCTATGCTGTTTAATGCGATGGGTTCCCATGTTTATCATAGGTTCAATGGCTACCACCATACCTTCTACGAATTTTTTACCTCTACCACGTTTACCATAGTTTGGCATTTCTGGGTCTTCATGCATTTTACTTCCTAGGCCATGACCAACAAGTTCTCTTACTACACCATAGCCATGGTCTTCACAATATTTTTGTATGGCATAACCAACATCTCCAACGCGATTGTTTGCTTTAAATTCTTTTATACCTACGTATAAAGACTCCTTAGTGACTTGAAGTAGTTTTTCTGTTTCAGGGTCAATGTCACCTACAGCAAATGTATAAGCATGATCGCCGTAAAATCCGTTTTTAAGCGCGCCACAATCAATAGATATAATATCGCCTTCAACTAAAGGTGTTCCATTAGGAATACCATGTACAACTTGAGAGTTTGGGCTCATGCATAGTGTATTAGGGAAATCATATAACCCTAAAAAACCAGGAATTGCCCCGTGGTCTCTAACACATGTTTCAGCAATTTTATCCAATTCAAGTGTTGTAACACCAGGTTTAATTGCTTTTGCTAATTCGCCTAATGTTTTAGATACGATTAATGCACTTTCGCGCATTAATTCAATTTCTTCTCTAGTTTTTACAATAATCATAAAATAATAATAGGAGTTTAAATATACTTAAAAACACATGTTATTTAAATAGGCCGAAAAAACCTTTTTTCTTTTCAGGAATTGGAGGTGTAGAATTTGTTAGCATTTGATATACTTCTCCCCAGCCAGGGAAACCACCAATGTTTCTGTCATCTATAAATAAATCGGCATTTATCTTTCTGCTTATATCATTGGTGTACTCTTCTTCTTCGAAACTTTTATTTATAGCATAAAAACTAATGCCATTATCTGCACAAAATTTAACAGCATCGTCCAACTTGTCTCCACATCTATAGGTCCATAAAATAAGACGATGCCCATCATCTTGTAACTTTTTTAAAGTTTCAAAAGCAAATAACATAGGCTTACCAACTCTCGGGTACGCATCTTCGACTATAGTGCCATCAAAATCCACAGCAATAATAAGTGTATCGTTAAAATTCATTTAATCTAGGGCTTTATTAACCGTATAAAGTTACACTTTTTCTTGTTAATGGATTAAACTAAAGGATGTTGCGTCATTGCGGCAGGTTGCTCAACATTCATAAGTTTTAATATTGTTGGTGCCATATCGCCTAACACACCATCTTTAATTTCTTTAAGATCATTATCAATTAAAATAACTGGTACTGGGTTTGTAGTATGTGCTGTATTAGGTGATCCATCTGGGTTTATCATGGTTTCACAGTTCCCATGATCTGCAATAAGAAGTGTTGTGTAACCATTGTCTAAACCAGTTGTTACAACATCTTTAACGCAAGTATCAACAGCTTCACAAGCTTTAATCGCAGCTTCCATAACACCAGTATGACCAACCATATCGCCATTTGCGAAATTTAAGCAAACAAAATCAGCATCGCCTTTTTCAAGTTCTGGTACAAGAGCATCTTTTAATTCGTAAGCACTCATTTCTGGTTTTAAATCGTAAGTAGCCACTTTTGGTGAATTTTTAAGAATACGAGATTCTCCTACAAAAGGTTCTTCTTGTCCGCCAGAAAAGAAAAATGTTACGTGTGGGTATTTTTCTGTTTCGGCAATTCTAATTTGCTTTTTACCAGCTTTAGATAAAACCTCGCCTAATGTTTCTTCTATATTATCTTTATTAAAAATGACTTTTATACCTTTAAAAGCATCACTATAATTAGTAATGGTTACATAGTATAAGTTTACTTTTTTAGTATTGTATTCTGGGAAATCTTTTTGATTTAACATTTCTGTTAATTCACGTCCTCTATCTGTTCTGAAATTGAAAAAGATAACGACATCATCTTTTTGAACTGTAGCAACAGGTTCATTATTGTTATCTGTAATAATTAATGGTTTGATAAACTCATCAGTAACATCATTATCATAATTAGCTTGAATTACCAATTTAGGATCTGTTGTTTTCGTACCAGCTCCGTTTACAATAGCATTATAAGCTAACTGAACACGTTCCCAACGATTATCTCTATCCATAGCATAATAACGCCCAGTAATAGATGCTATTTTTGTATTTGTACCTTCAATATAATTCTCTAAATCTTCAACATAGCCTTTGCCAGATTTAGGATCTACATCTCTACCATCTGTAAACGCATGAACAAAAGAATTTACTCCTGCTTTATTTGCAGCATCAATAAAACCTTTTAAGTGGCTGGTATGTGCATGAACACCTCCGTTACTTAATAAGCCTAAAAAATGAACGTTCTTATTATTATCTGATGCATATTTTAAGGCATCAACTAAAACTTTTTCGTCTTTTAATGTATCTTTTTCAATAGCTAAATTAATTTTAGCTAAATCTTGATAAACAATTCTACCAGCTCCTAAATTCATGTGTCCAACTTCACTATTTCCCATTTGGCCCTCTGGTAATCCAACATGTAAACCGTCTGTGCGTAATGTAGCAAAAGGGTATTTTTTATATAAAGAATCTATAAATGGTGTATTGGCATGATCGATTGCTGAAACTTTTGGGTCTGGAGAGTTTCCCCAACCGTCTAGAATCATTAAAATAACTTTTTTGTTCATTTTTATAAAAATTTTTAAAACTATACAAAGATAAGAAAGTTCCTTATAAGTGAGACTAAAAAAACCTTTGAAAAGCCTTATTTTTTAGGGATTTGTGTATTGCTGAATAAAGAAAACGATTTCGTTAATACTATGCGAAATAAATGTTAAAAATATGTTATAAAAAATAATTTGTGTAACAGAATGGTTTTGATGTCGTCTTTATAGTATATCAAAAAACATAAATCAATAAATCAAATTAAAATCTTTCATCATGAAAAAAACAATCATTATTTCCGCAATCGCATTATGCTTTTCAATTGTATCTGTAAATGCAACACCAGTAAATCAATCTGTTAATAACAAAGTTGAAGCTTTTTTTAAAGTGAATTCGTTTTGTGTATCTATTGCTAAAGGCGATTTGGAAACTGTTCAGAAACTAATTAGTAGAGGTGCAGATGTAAACGCAAAATCTAATGGCATGACTCCAGTAATGTATGCCGCGAAGTTTAACAGAACTGATATTTTAGAGCTTTTAATTGTTCACGGGGCTAATTTAAAAGCCAAGTCTGATAAGAAAATGACAGCTTTAAAATATGCACAACTACATGGGGCAAAAGATGCCGAAACTATAATAGTAAAGGCGATAGCGGATGCAAAAGCTAAAAAGAGAAAATAATTATAAGAATTAATAATTATTTTGAGTTAGTCACTCATAAAAAAAAGCCTCGTTTTACGAGGCTTTTTTGTGTTTTATAGATTTTTGTATTTATCGATAGCTTCTTCAATTTTTTCAATTCTATTCTCGGGGTCTGGGTGTGTACTTTGAAATTCTGGAACACGATTTGGTCCTGCAGCAGCTTTTAAAATTTCCATAACACCAATCATTTCTTCTGGGTTATATCCTGCTTTAATCATAAATTTAACACCTAACTCATCACTTTCTAATTCGTCGTCTCTTCCATTAGTTAATAGTTTTTGTTGGCCAATGCCTCCTACTAATCCGCCCATGTCGGCACCAACAGAACCTGCTGTTGCTAGCCCTTGCCAATATTCGCTTTCGGCAATACGTTCTGCACTATGTCTTCCTAGTACGTGTCCTATTTCATGCCCTAAAACACCAGCTAATTGGTCTTCGTTTTCTAATTTAGCAAAAAGTGCTTGGGTAATAAATATTTGACCTCCAGGTAATGCAAAAGCATTAATGGTGTTTGGGTCTGCTAGTAAGTGGAATTCGTATTTATAGGGTGTTTGTCTAGCAATACTATTGTTTACAAGTTTGTTTCCAACATTATCTACTAAGGCTTGGTATTGTTTGTTTGGATGTAAGCCGCCATGTTGTTGCGCCATTTGAGCTCTACTATCTAGACCTATTGCAATCTCTTTATCAGGTGTCATTGAAATAGTTTGCATTCTTCCAGTATACGGGTTTTCTTCTCTTTGGCTGCATCTTTTGAATACAAAGAATAATGCTATGGCTACACCAATAAGTAAACGGACTTTTAGATTTCTTCCTCTCATTTTAAAAATAATTGAAACTAAAATTACAAAAAATTAGTTAATAGTTATTATGACACATATTTTTAAATAGCGTCACGGTTATTTTAATACAGTTTTGTACATCGTGTAATGTAGGCCAATATCTGTTATATTAAATGGTTCTCCAATAATTTGATAACCACTTTTTTTATAAAAATTAACAGCTACTTCTCTAGCATTGCACCAAATTATTCTAGTGTTTTTTTCGCTAAGTAGTTTTTCACCTTGTACCAAAAGAAGTTTGCCTAAACCTTTACCTTGAAAAGCTTTTAAAACAGCCATACCTCTTAATTGATATTGGTGTTTATCACTAATATTTGGAGTGCTGTTTTTTAAAAAGGAGCATATGCCAATTAGGGTATTGTCTATAAATAAGCCTAAGTGAATAGTATCTTCAAGGTTGTCTCCACTAAAAACACAAGTCTCAATAGGTTTTGCTGTTCTTAAAACAGGGTGCCTTACTTGGTGGGTTTCTTCTGGAGTTATTTGCTTTATTGTGTAGTTTGAAGTTGTAATAATTTTGGGTGTTATTTTTGTTTATCAAACTTAAAAATATTTTGAAGAATTATTACCTTCACTTAAAAAATAATTTTATGCCTTTTGAATTCAAAATCTTAAAAAAAGAACATATTAATGAGGTCGTACCTTTAGTTGAAAAATTGAATGAATTTAAAGTTCCTGCTAGCCTTTTGAAAGAGCGTTTTTCTGAAATGATAAACCAAAACTATGAGTGTGCCGTTATTTATGATGGTAATAAAATAATTGGAGTTTGTGGATTGTGGTACTGTACCCGACATTATTCTGGCAGAAGTGTTGAGCCAGACCATGTTGTTATAGATGAAGCATATAGAGGGCAGGGTTTAGGTGCTCTTTTTTTTGAATGGATTTATAAATATGTTAAAGAAAAAGGCTTCGAGGCTGTAGAGTTAAATACGTATGTAAGTAATTATCAATCACATAAATTTTATTTTAATGAAGGGTTTAAAATATTGGGGTTTCATTTTTTAAAAAAGCTATAATTTTTCTTGTTTAAATAGAAACTGTTTATATATTTGCAGCGGAATAAAGGCGAGAGTAGCTCAGTTGGTAGAGCGTCAGCCTTCCAAGCTGAATGTCGCCAGTTCGAACCTGGTCTCTCGCTCTAAAAGCTTCATAGAAATATGAAGCTTTTTTTTATGCGTATTGGTTTTTTGTTAGTTGTTTAGAAGTGGTCTTGGCTGGTTTGCTTGCGTGAGGGATAGTAGTGGATAGCCCACAGCCCGACGTAGGAGGTGCGAGGACTTGTAACGAATAGCCTGACCCTTTTTAGGGGCACGCCCAAATTATTTTATTTTAACTGATTTAATGCTGTTCCAGATTCTACCTCGTAAGGTGTTTTGTTGTATTCGAATATTCTTGCTGTAAGCTCACCTTTTAAAATGATAGAATTATTGTTAACATGCAACCAACTACCTTCTCTTAAGCCAATTACGGGTTGGGTATTGTAGTGATGGAATTCTTTTATACGTGTTTCTCTAGTTTCTCCTTTATGCTTACTATTTGGATTTGGGTCTAAATAATGCGGATTTATGTTAAAAGGCACCAAACCAAGCGCATTGAAATTTGGCGGGTATACAATGGGCATATCGTTTGTAGTTTTAATGGTTAAGCCGCAAATATTACTGCCAGCGCTAGTGCCTAAATATGGTGTGCCATTATTTACAACTTGCTTTAGCGTATCTATTAAATTGTTTTTGTGTAATTGATTTGCTAATACAAACGTATTGCCGCCACCTACAAATATGGCTTCGGCTGTTTTTAGAGCTTCAATGGGGTTTTTAAACTCATGAATGCCTTTTAAATTTTTGTCGATTTTAGTAAATGCTTGTTTTGCAATTTTAGTGTAGTCGTTATGAGAAATACCGCTAGGTCTGGCGTAAGGGATAAAAATTATGGTGTCTACATTTTTAAAAAAAGCCTTTAAGTCTTGTAATATATACTCTAAATAGCCGCTACCGTAAATGGTAGATGTGCTGGCAATAATTATTTTTCTCATATAATTTAAGTTAGTATAAAACTAATTAATAGTTAGCATTAAAAAAATTGATAGTTTTTATTTTAAATAAAGAAATTAAAGTGGTAATTTAATAAATAAAAAAACCATGAAAAAATTCATACTCTTTTTAGCTTTTTTAAGCGCTCTTAATGGTGTTGCACAGCACAACAATAGAATTGAAGTTTCGGGAAAAATTATAGTAGAAGGTAGCGATATTTCTGGTATTACCGTATTCAATACATCGTCTAATTTGGGTACAATTACTGATGATAATGGTGAGTTTGTATTAAAAGTGACTTTAAATGATAATATTGAAGTGAGTGCGCTACAATATCAAAATATAAGTTTTAAGGTTAATGATGCTATTATAAAATCTAAAAAAATGAAGCTCTTTTTAATTGAAGAGATTAATAAATTAGATGATGTAATAATTTTATCTAAAGGACTTTCTGGAAATTTAAATACAGATTTAGAAGATACAACGCCTTTTAAACCACAATTAGATGCCTTATATTTTGGTGTTAGAAATAGTAAGGAATACAATTTTGAAAAAGATTACAAAACAGAAGTTAATAACGTTACTGTTGATAGACAGCACTTGCAAATGGTTAATGGGCTAAATATTGTTAATGTTGTAGACCAATTATTATTGCCTTTATTTAGATCTAAGGCTGCGGATAATAAGGGTGCTACTGTGCCAGAGGTTCCTATTGATGCTATTAAATATTATTTTGGTTCGGAATTTCTTGTTGACAATTTTAAAATTCCAGAACATCGTGTTGAAGAGTTTATTAGGTTTGTTGAAAGCGGTGATTTTGATTTCTCTTTACTTAACTATGGCAAGGAAATGGAGTTTCTTGAACTTCTTAATGCTAAAAGTGTTGAATTCTTGAATTCAAATAACAACTAGCTGCGCGCTTAAAGCTTTTAACAAAACATTAGAAGCTATTTACATTTTCTTTAAGATTTGAAATACGTTCTTTATGCTCTAATTTAAATAATTTGAGTAGAATATTACTTGTTACACTTTTTGTTGTCGCATCGTTCCCTGTTTATGGTCAATCTATTAATAGGGTAGAGGTAAGTGGTGTTCTTTTGTCAAACAGTAATGATGTTGAAGCGGTTACGGTTTTTAATAAATCATCAAATAGAGGTACAATTACTGATGAAAAAGGTGAGTTTACTTTAAATGTAGGCTTGAATGATGTCATTGAAATTTCGGCATTGCAATTTCAAGCAGTTACCGTTTTAATTGATTTAAATATAATTGAATCTAAACAATTAAAAATACAGCTTGTAGAAGAGGTAAATAAATTAGATGCTGTAACGCTTTCATCTGGTTTATCAGGAAATATGGCTGCAGATGTATCTCTTGTTAAAAACATAAAACCTATAATGCTTGAAATGGGTAATATGAATGTGGATTTCGAGTATAATGATGATAAGGCATTTGATAATGCTGTTATATCTGATCATTTTACATCTATAACAGAACCTGGTGCTCGTAAATTCATGCCAGATTTAATAAAAATTATTGGTTTTTTTACAAAGTCAAAAAAAGATATAAGTCTTACAAAAGAAGTGTTTGTAGGCCATAAATACGAAAAACCAAAAGATTTATTAAGTGTTTTTAGCTTAGAATATATTCAAGAACAATTTGAAATTCCAGAAGATAAAATACAGCTTTTTTTAGCTTTTGTAGAAAATAATGGAATAAGCTTAGAGCTTTTAAAGCCAGAAAATGAGATACAACTTATTGAGTTTTTAGTAAAGCAAAGTCAGCAATTTTTAATACACCAGCATGTTGAACATTAAGAAACTTTTAGTTGTGTTTATTTTGATTGGATCTCAACATGTTTTTTCACAATCAATTGAGCTATTGGGACGTATTGAAAGCAAAACCAATATTGAGAATATTCATGTTATCAATAAAACAGCTCAATTTTTTACAATAACAGATGCAAAAGGACATTTTAGTATTCCTGTCAAACTTAATGATACCTTAACGTTTTCTTCCATACAGCATAAACTTAAAGAAGTGATTGTTTCAAAACAGATTATTGCAAACGAAGCCGTTTTTGTGATATTGGATGAGCAAATTAACGAATTAGATGAGGTTGTTATTGGTAAAGTATTATCTGGCGACTTAATGGCAGATATTAAAAATATAGATGGTAATGCACCTATTGATTTTTATGATGTTGGTATACCAGGTTATACTGGAAAACCGGCTACTCAAAGCGAAAGAAGACTTGCGCAAGCTGGAGAGTTTAAACCAAAAATGTTATTAGGTATAGTTTTAGGAGGTGCTTCTCTAGATCCAATAATAAATGGACTTAGCGGAAGAACTAAAATGTTAAAAGAAAGAGTTAAACTTGAAGAAAAAGAAAGCTTGATGCAAAGTATAAAGGGGAGGTTGTCGAAAGATTTTTTTATTTCGAACCCTTTAGATGAAACATTAAAAATGGACTTCTTTTATTTTTGTGCAGACGATATTAATTTTATTAGAAGCTGTAAAAATCATACAGATTTTAAAATCTTAATTTTTTTAAGAATGAAGTACAGGCAATACATGGTTAATAATAATTCAAGTAAAAAATAATAAATTTTGGAATGCTTTTTGAAAAGTAAAAGAAGTATTTTAGTCATCTTAAATTATTTTCATGAAAGGTATTAAGTTTTTAATAATAGCCATTGTTATTCCGCTTTTTGCATTTACATCATTACATAAATATTATATAAGCGTTACTCATGTAAATTATGTGGAGGAAAAAGAATCAATTCAACTAATTTCAAGAATTTTTATTGATGATTTTGAAAGTGCTTTAAAATCAAATTATGATGAAACTATTGTTCTTGCTGAAGAAAATGAAGCAGGAATAATTAATACTTATATGGATAGGTATTTACAAGAGAATATCAAGTTAAAGGTTAATAATAAGGATGTTATATTCAATTTTATAGGTAAAGAATATGAAGGTGATATAGTAAAGTGTTATTTAGAAGTTCAAAATGTGAAAAATATAAAGACTTTTTATATTTCTAATAGTGTTTTATTCGATTTACAAAAGGATCAACAAAATATTATAAAAACAAAAATTTATTCTAAAAATAAGAGTGTCATTCTAACCTCCAATAATCTTAATGCTTTGTTAAAATTTGATTAAAACAATGTGTAATGAATACGTAATTTAGTACTTTTAGCCATATTTTGTAACAATCTTCTAAAGAAAATTGAAAAACACACATTTTTTTCTAATAAACTAAAAAACAACTATGAAAAAACACGCGTACCTTTTCTTGTCATTTGTATTCCTTTTTTCTGGAGTTTTTGCTCAAGAGCAAAGCAAAGAAAAACCACAAGGCCATACCGATCAAAACAAGTTCAGACAAATGAAAGACGTTTTGGCAACACCAAATGAAACAAGAACGGCCTCAGGTGCTCCTGGTCATGCTTATACTCAACAACAGGTTGATTATAATATGAATATTAGGTTAGACGAAAATAAAAGTCAAATTTTTGGTGATGAAAAAATAACATATCACAATAATTCTAAAGATTATTTAGAGTATTTATGGGTTCAGTTAGACCAGAATATGCGTGCTAGAGATTCTAAAACGCCAGACATTAATACAGAGCGTTTTGATGCTGTTTTTAATGGACCAAAATCTTTTGCTAAGGCTAACTTAAAAAAGCGTTTTGATGGTGGTTTTAATATAGAATACGTTAAAAACGATGATGGTTCAGATTTACCATATATGATAAATCAAACCATGATGCGAATAAATTTAGCTAAACCACTAGCTCCAGGTGAAACTTTCAAGTTTCAAATAAAATGGTGGTACAATGTTAATAACCATATTGAAGATGGAGGAAGATCTGGTTATGAGGCTTTCCCTGATGGGAATAACACCTATGTAATAGCACAGTTTTATCCAAGACTTTGTGTGTATGATAATGTTGAAGGATGGCAAAATATGCAATTCTGGGGTAGAAGTGAGTTTGCTTTAGAGTTTGGTGATTTTGAAGTTAAAATTACTGTGCCAGAAGATCATATGCTAGAGGCAACGGGCGTTTTGCAAAACAGGAAAGAATGTTTCACTAAAGAACAAATGAAGCGTTATGAAAAAGCAACTAAAACTTTTGATAATCCTGTTTTTGTAATTACTCAAGATGAAGCTGAAGCTGCAGAAAAGCAAAGAAGTACAAAATTAAAAACATGGCATTTTAAGGCTAAAAACGTTAGAGATTATGCTTTTGCGACATCAAGAAAGTTTCTTTACGATGCTATGGCGGTAGATATTAATGGAAGGTCTGTAATGGCAATTTCATTATATTCAAAAGAAGGTAACCCTTTATGGGAAGAACATTCTACAAGAGTTGTTGCTAATACGCTAGAGGAATACTCAAAACTAACTTTCGATTATCCTTATAATAAAGCCATTTCTGTGCATGCACAAATGGGAATGGAATACCCTATGATTTGTTTTAATTATGGTCGTCCTCAACCGGATGGAACATATTCTGAACGATTAAAAAGAGGAATGATTGGCGTTATTACGCATGAAGTTGGTCATAATTTTTTCCCAATGATTGTAAATAGTGATGAGCGTCAATGGACATGGATGGATGAAGGTTTAAATTCTTTTGTTGAAACATTAGCAGAGTTAGATTACGACCCAAATTTCATTACAGGAAATTTGCCAAAAGATATTGTACCTTACATGGGCGGCGATCAAAGCTTCATTTCACCAATAATGTCTCATGGAGACTATGTACATAAGTTTGGACCAAATGCATATACAAAACCAGCGGCTGGACTATATATGTTAAGACAGACCATTATGGGGCCAGAACTATTCGATTATGCGTTTAGAACATATTCGCAACGTTGGATGTTTAAACACCCAACACCAGCCGATTTCTTTAGAACAATGGAAGATGCTTCAGCCATGGATTTAGATTGGTTCTGGAGAGGATGGTTTTATACAACAGACTATACAGATATAGGTGTTAAAGGCGTTAAGCAATATTATTTAACAGATCAACCTTCAGAAGCAGCAAAAGAGACAGCAAGAAAGTATAATATGGATTTAGCAGAATTCAAAGATAAATTAGTTTATTATACTGAAGCTGTAGATGGAGAAATGCCTAAGGATGCAAAAAGTATTTCCGATTTTAAATTCTTAACCAATTATGTTGAAAGTTTACCAGAAGCTGAAAAAGCACGTTTAAAAGAGGCACCTAAATATTTTTACGAAGTAACTTTCGAAAAACCAGGAGGATTAGTAATGCCTATAATTATTGAAATTGCTTATGAAGATGGTTCTAAGGAGAGAAAAACATTTCCTGCTCAAATATGGAGGTATAATGAAAAGGAAGTAAGCAAAGTATTTAGAACAGACAAAGTTATAACAGGCATAACTGTTGATCCAGATTTAGAAACTGCAGATGTAGATACATCAAATAATGCTTGGCCAAAGAAAGAGGAAGCCAGTAGTTTCGATAAATTTAAACAAAAAGTAAAAGGTTAAAAAACCATAATTATGCATTAATAAAAAAGCCGGTTTTAAAAATCGGCTTTTTTATTTCAATAATTTTAATTGGTAAATGATATAATAAAAACAACTCACTATATTTGTATTGTGATACAACAAGCAACATTCTTATTTATTAGTGGCGGAGAAATAGCATTTATACTATTTATTGCCATTATGGTTTTTGGGGCAGATAAACTCCCAGAAATTGCTCGTGGCTTAGGTAAAGGTATGCGCACGCTTAAAGACGCTACAAATGATATCAAGCACGAAATCACCAAAACTGCCGAAAAAAACGGTATAGATACAAGTATTACTTCCGATGTTAAAAAGGAGCTTGATAAAGTAAAAGATAATATAGAAGAGGTTACAGGTTCAGTAAAACGTAAATTTTAGCCGTTCAACTATTCATCGACTTGCATTTCATCTATTAATCAAATACTTGTGTCGTTTTAACGAGTTTTTAATTTTGATTTAAGGTAAAAAAATACCTTTGGAATCCCTCCCCAAATCAATATTTGAGTCCCCTCCTCAAATCAAAATTTAAAATTATGAAAACGAACCTACTATTATGTTTTCTATTCTATTCTTTAATCACTTTCGGGAAAGAAGATCGTGAAATTATCAAGGAAATTGATAATATAAACTCATCCGCATTAAAGTTTTATAAAAATGACGAAATAGTAAAATCTTTTAAAGAGTTTATTAGTGCCAAGGCTTTGTCAGATTCTATTCAAGACCATTATGGAAGTGCAACTGCAAATTTTAATTTAGGTAATATTTATTACTTAATGGAGAATTATGAATCTGCAAAAGCATACTATCAACTAACTATAGATGGGTTAAGTACTATAAATGATGACTTCTTAATTTCTAGCTCTTATTTAAATTTAGCAAAAATATATAGAGAGCAAAAGGACTACAATAAAAGTGTCCAATATTTTGATAAAGTGCTTCAATACGCTGCAAACAAAAATGGGAGTGATTCTGCAAAGGAAAAAATTCAAAATGTTTTTTTTGAAGCAAGACTTAATTTGAGTGAACTATATATTGAAAATAATAATTTAGATGAAGCTTTAATAAACCTTTTAAAATTAGATCAATATTTAAAAACTAACCCTATAAACTCAAATTTAGAAGGCTATTTTAAATATGTTTATGCTATCTACTCTTTACGTAATGAGCATTATAATAGAGCAAATACTAAATTTAGAGCGGCTATTAATTTATTAGAAAAAAATGATGAAGAAAAAGATTTAGCTTTATTGAGTGATGTATACATGCAATTGTCTATTTCTTTAGCAAAATCAGGTAAAAGTACTGAAGCTTATATTACTTTACTTGAACAGAATAGTTATAAAAGTAAACTTCAAAATGAAGAAAAAAATAGGCAAGATTTAATCACCAAATCAAAATTCCTAATTGAAGATTATAAAAATGAGGCAGAAGTTGCAAATGCAGCAAGACTTCAGCAATTAGAAATTGCGAATAAATTCAAAAGAATTAACACTATAATTTTTATAACCTTATTACTGTTAATTGCATCAATACTAGTTATTTATATCGGTTATATCTCAAAAAGAAAATTAAATAGAGCTCTAGAATTAAAAAATAATGAATTAGAAGAAGCTAAAAACGAGGCTTTAAAAACATCAGAATTGAAAAGTAAATTTATTTCTAATGTAACTCACGAATTAAGAACACCACTTTATGGTGTAGTTGGCATAACATCAATGTTACTTGAAAATAATAGTTTGAATAATAGAGATAAAAAACACTTAAAATCTTTAAAATATTCTGGAGATTATCTTTTAAATTTAATTAACGACATTCTTCAAGTCGGTAAAATGGAAGCTAAAAAAGTTGAATTAAAAAATGTATCTGTTAATTTAAAGGATATGTTAGGGGAAATAGTTAATTCATTTGACTATAGACTTGTTGAAACGAATAATAAAATTGAAATTTCAATAGATAATTATGTGCCAGAACACATTAAATGTGATAAAGTAAGGCTATCTCAAATTTTAATAAATTTAATTGGTAATAGTGTTAAATTTACCTCAAATGGGGTTATTAATTTAAGAGTAAGATTGCTAAGTTTAGATACCAATAATGTTGGTTTAGGTTTTGAAATTCAAGACAACGGCATTGGTATAGCAAAAGAAAAATTCGATATGATTTTTGATAATTTCGCTCAACTAGAAGATAGCAATGTAAACTATCAAGGAACAGGATTAGGGCTATCAATTACTAAAAAATTAATAGCGCTGTTTAAAAGTGAAATTAAACTTGAAAGTCAAGTAGGTATAGGGACAACAATTAGTTTTGAAATAGATTTTGAATTAGATAATGAGAAACCTAAAGTTATATCAGATTTTGAAACTGAAGAAAAGAAGGTTGAAAAATCTCAAGAAAAATATAAAATTTTGGTTGCCGAAGACAATAAAATTAATCAAGTGGTTACCAAAAATTTATTAAAAAAACATGGTTTTTTATGCACCATTGTGCAAAATGGTCAAGAGGCTCTTGATGAAGTTAAGAACAATGAATACGATTTAGTTTTAATGGACATTAATATGCCAGTTATGAATGGTAATGATGCCACCATTGCCATAAGAAAATTTAATAATAGATTGCCTATAATTGCTTTAACAGCTGCTGATATTGATGAAATTGGAGAAAAATGTAAACGAATAGGCTATAGCGATATAATTATTAAGCCTTTTGATAATTATGAGTTTTTCCAAGTTATTAGCGAAAACATTCAAAACTCGAAAAAAGAAAAGAATGTTAAACTGGTATTAGCGTCGTAATTAAGGTAGAATAAATTAAATTTTCCTGCTAATTGTTAAACCGTCTCTAATTGGTAAAAGAACACTTTCAACGCGTGTGTCATTTTTTAAAAGTGCATTATATGCAATTAAAGCAGGTGTAGAAGTGTCGTCCTTTTTAAATGTTTTGTCTAAAATTTTACCACTCCATAAAACATTATCAGAAAGTATGATGCCACCTGGGTTTAACTTGTCAATAATCACATCAAAATAATTTGGATAATTACCCTTATCTGCATCAATAAACACTAAATCAAAAGTGGTGTTTAGTTTTGGAATAATTTCTAAAGCATTCCCTAAATGTTGATGAATTTGACTTCCAAATCCAGATTTGTTAAAGTATTTACGCTGAAAATCAACTAATTCTTCATTAATATCAATAGTATGTAACTCACCATCAGTTTTCATACCTTCAATTAAACACAAAGCAGAATAGCCGGTATACGTGCCAATTTCTAAAATGTTTTTAGGATTAACAAGTTTTGAAATCATACTTAAAACACGACCTTGGTAATGCCCACTCAACATTCTAGGTTGTAAAATTTTTTGGTAGGTTTCTCTGTTTAATTCCTGTAGTAACTCTGGCTCATTCTCAGAATGAGATACTACATAATTGTCTAAGTCGTCAGGTATAAAATGCATGCTTTCTGTTTTTAATCAATTGGACTTCAATATCAAAATTATGGCTTTTTCTGCATTTAAAACCTGAATTATTCAATTAATCAGCTAACGCAAATAATAACTAGTAGAAGTTATATAGAAAAAAATAAAAACTGGATTGGTGTGTAACTTTTATTACAAAAATAATACTAACTTGTAGACACCTAAAAGCGTATTATAAAAATCAATAAAATCTTTCATGAAACAACCATTCTTAATTCTATTTTTATTTATCACATCACTAGTATTATCTCAAGAAAACCTTCAAACTGAAAACCTAAGTTTTAATTTAGAAAATGAAATTCCAAAAGATACTTCGGCTATTAGAGGTGAATTATCAAACGGACTTAAATATTACATCAAAGAAAACAACAGGCCAAAAGATGTTGTAAACATCCGTTTAGTTGTAAAAGTGGGTCATCTTCAAGAAGACGAAACTCAACAAGGGTTGGCGCATTTGTTAGAACATATGGGGTTTAACGGTACTAAAAATTTCAAAAAAGACAAACTTGTTAAGTATTTAGAAAGTATAGGGATGACTTTTGGCGCAGATTTAAACGCGCATACCGGTTTTGAAGAAACGGTTTATAAATTGCAAATACCAAGTAAAGATTTAAAAAAGGTTGACAAAGCCTTTCAAATTATTGAAGATTGGGCGCATAATATGTTATTGGAAGACAAAGCTATTAATGACGAACGACCTGTAGTTTTAGAAGAATTTAGAGCACGTTTAGGAAGCGGCAATCGTGTTGGTAAAGAAAGCGCAGAGTTTATTTATAAAGGGATGCCTCAATTAAAATACTTTTCTGATGTGAAATTAGAGAATATTAAAAATTTTAAAACAGATGATATGCGTCGGTTTTATAAAGATTGGTATCGCCCAAACTTAATGGGAGTTATTGTTGCAGGTGATATTAAGGCTTCTTCCGCAGAACAAAAAATAAAAAAGCATTTTTCAAAATTAACAAATCCTGAAAACGAAAAGCCATTATTTGTATATGATAGTGTGCCATACCACAAAGAAACACGTATTAAAATTATTACCGATCCAGAAAAAACAATGACGTCTTTAGGGTTGGATTTTATAAATATTAGTCCAGTAAAACATAAACAAATATTAGCAAAACATCAAAAAGAGAATATTGTAAGAGGTATGATGATTTCTATGATTAATAGAAGATTGGTAGAAGTGTCTAATAGTGATGCGCCTCCTTTTATTGGCGCAGGTGTTCGAATAGGAGGTACTTTAAGTAAATACCACCGTAAATTTTCTATAGGTGCGTCTTCTAGTGAGGCAGGCGTAAAAAACACATTAAAACATATGGTTTTAGAGCTTGAACGCGTGAAGCGTTTTGGCTTTACAGAAAAAGAATTAAACCAGATAAAAAAAGATATGCTTGCTAGTAACGAAACTTTTTTAGAAGGTAAAGACGATTGGTATTCTAAAAGATATCTAAGTCTTTTAGAACAAGAGTTTAAAAACGATTGGGTATTATATTCTAAAGATTGGCGCTATAATTTTTACAAAACGGTTATTCCTCAAATTGGTTTAAATGAAGTTAAAAAAATGTTTGACACCCATTACCACGAAGATAATCGGGTATTGATACTTACCGCTCCTGAAAAAGAGAATTTGGTTTTACCAACTGAAAATGAATTATTGGAAACAATTAAAGAAGCTGAGGTTGATAGCACAATTACTAAGTATATTCCAAAAGAATTAAGTAAACGATTAATAAAAAATTTAGCACCTAAAGGCAGTGTAGTTTCAGAAGAAACAGAATTATACGGTATTAAAAAATTAACATTAAGTAATGGTGCTAGAGTTTACTATAAAAAAACAGATTTTGATAAAGAGAAAGTATCGTTTAAAGCTTTTAGCCATGGAGGTAACTCATTAATGTCTGATGAGGAAATTAAAAGCGTAGGGCAGTTAATGTCTATTGTAAAAGTTGCAGGAATTGGCGGTTTTAAAAGTCATGAGTTGTCTAAATTTCTTGCAGGAAAAAAGGTGAAAGTTGGTTCGTCGGTTTCTACTTATGATGAAACTTTAAAAGGATTGTCAAGAGCTAAAGATTTAGAAACTATGTTCAAATTAATTTATTTGAATTTTACGAGTCTTAATAAAAACGAAAAAACATATTCAACTTATGTAGATAAAATTAAAGAATCTTCTAAAAATAGAGTTTTAAGTCCTAGTGTTATTTTTTCAAGCGCGATAAGTAAAATAACTCAAGAAGGAAACCCCAGATATGTAAATATGAACGACAATGATAAGGTAGTACATTTGTTAGATTCAGTGCCTTATACTTCTTTATATAAAGCATATACAGAGCGTTTTGAAAATGCTGGCGATTTCAGTTTTTTCTTTGTTGGTGATTTTGATGAAGATTTACTAAAAACATTTTCCGAAACATATATCGCGTCATTACCAAGTACTGATGAAAGAGAGACATCTAAATTGTCTACCTATAAAAATATACTTTCCGGTGAGCGTGTTGAGGTTAGAAAAGGTTTGGAAGAAAAGGCTACATTATTAATTAAATTTGAAACAGAGGCAAAACATGTTAAAAAGGAAAGCGATGCCCTAAAAATGTTTGGTCAGATATTTAAAACCAGATTACGAGATAAAATTAGAGAAGAAAAAGGAGGAGTGTATTCTGTAAGGGCAAGTATTAGGCATGTTAGAAGACCATACTCTAAATACTCAGCGTCTATAACCTTTACTTGCTCCCCAGATAACATACAGGTATTAGAACAAGAAAGCTTAAAAGTATTAAACGAATTTTTAAAAGAAGGGCCAACAAAAAAAGAAGTAGCCGGTGTTAAAAAGAATTGGGTTTTAAATAGAAAAAAAGCTTTAGAAACAAATAGATTCTGGCTTGGTCATATGTATAATAAAATATACTGGAATCAGCCTTTTAAAGATTTAAGTGATTACGAAGAGAAGCTATCTGAAATAACTCCAAAGTATATAAATAAAATTGCAAAAAAATATGTTGGGACACCAAGTCTAGTGGCTAAACTCTTGCCAGAATTAAAGGAAGCGTCAGAGAATAAAATTTAAAATAATAACATAAACCATTACTCATAAAGTCCTTTTTTAACTATTAAGAAAGGGCTTTGTGTTTTTCAGCTTAAAACCCTACTAATAAACTTTTGTTTAGCCAAATCATCATCGCCGCACAACCACTGAATTACATTATCTTCCCAGATGGCGTCATATTCTTGTTCGTTGATAATATTGCGTTCAATTGCTAAATCTAATAACTTTCCTGGATAAGAAGATTGAGGTTCACTTTCCATTTCACCTAAAGGATAAGGGTCATCAAGTCCCATAATAACTTGTTTAGAACCATGATTTCTAATTAGTAATTCTAAACCACCTGTATCATGTACTAAGGTGTCAAAAAATATGTTTTTATGCCCTACGGCTTTTCTTGGGTGGTGTTTGCCTTCAAATAAATCTGGTCTGCCATCAAAACCTTGAATACGACGTCCTAAATTAATTTGTGCTAACTGCCCGCCATGCGCAAAACAAGTTCGCATATTCGGGAATTTGTCTTGATAACCGTTCAATGTTAAAAAATGATAGGCATCACCACATTGCGCCAACATCCATATTAAATGAAAACGCCAAGAAGTGTTTTCTAATTTGATAAATTTTTCGCCATCATATGGGTGGATTTCAACTGCTAGGTTGTATTTGTCTGCCAATTCAAAAATAGGTTCATTCTCTTCATCAAAAATACAACGCCAAGTGCCAATAGTATCCATATAATGTGTAGGCAAACAAAGTAATTGCATGCCAAGCGTTTCAACACAACGCTCAATTTCCCAACAAGCGCTTCTTATAAAAGCAGGATGCACAACAAAGCCACAGGTAAATTTACTAGGGTTGTCACGCTGAATTTTAGCGTTAAAATCATTTTGAAAACGCAAGGCTTTTTTCATCTCCTCAACGCGTAAACCATTACCATATAATTGCGATAAATTTAAAACAACAGCATGGTCCAGCTTGTTGCGTTCCATCCATTCTAATTTTTCATCTAAGAAAAAGCTAGAGTCGGTTACAGGACGCTTCCAACCTTTTTGAAGCATGAATTTCCGGTCTTTATCCACCCAAAAAATACCTTTTTCACGCATAAATTCAGGTATTTCTTCTGGGTAAGGTAATAAGTGTGAATGACCGTTAATTCTAAGTTTACGTTTCATTTTTTAATCCTGAGAGGTCAGGAATCTTTAAAGTTATATTTAATCTATTTGTACTTTTTTTGGTGGTTGCATCACTTCCCCACAATTTGGGCAGCTTCGCTTGTCCTTATCGTTATAATATTTATCAAATATTTTTGGCATATCCGTTTCAATATTATCTAATGTAAAATCTTCTTCATACAATTTAGTTACACAGTTTTCGCAAAACCAAAGTAATGCATCACGGACACCTTCAGGGCGTTTATATTCTATAACTAACCCAACAGTATTTGCGCCACGTTTTGGAGAATGCGGCACTTTAGGCGGTAATAAATAAATATCACCTTCCTTAATATGCACATCTTTTGGCGTCCCTTTATCAATGATTTTTAAAACAATATCGCCTTCAACTTGATAGAAAAATTCGGGAGTTTCGTTATAATGATAATCTTTTCTATTGTTCGGGCCACCAACAACCATCACAATAAAATCAGCATCTTTCCAAACAACTTTATTGCCAACTGGTGGTTTTAAAAGGTGTCTATTTTCTTCAATCCAAGCTTTAAAATTTAAAGGTGATGTTAGGTTACTCATGGTATAAGTCCCTCTTAATCCCGATTTTATCGAGAAACTCAAATCGGGAAATTGAGTTGGTTTTAAATGTATAATTATAGTTTAAAGATAAAAAACATCTAATGATTACACTAATTTATCTAGCCATTAAGTCTGTTTTTTTAGAAGGCTTTTTTATTGTAACCCAGGAATTCTATCGTTTTCTAAAATAGCTTCGGTTTCTTGTTTTACTTTTTCTAAAATGGCTTTTAAGTTTCCGTTTACATCTATCTCACCATTAGTAAGCATATTCAAAATAGCTTTATCTTGAGCGCGTCCTCTTAACATAGCTTCTCTATAACCTATATTTTCATTAAAAGTAACTAATGAGTATTTTGATGAATAGTCATTTGGAAATTCCTTTTCTAAAGCCATTTCTAATTTACGCTTTTGCTTAAAAACCACTTGGTTTACATGGCCTTTCATTTCATGAAAGTTATCAATAGCTAAATTTGCAATAGCGTCTGTATCTTTTTTTCTTGTATTTTCATAAGTTTTGAAAGTCGCTTCCCAATCATTTAATTCTTGGTCTAAAACTTTATCAAATTCAACAACATCTTCAAAAGAAGCATTCATTCCTTGGCCATAAAACGGAACAATGGCATGTGCTGCATCACCCATTAAAACCGTATTACCTTTGTAATGCCAAGGCGAACATTTTATAGTACCTAAATTTGCTGTAGGGTTTTCGAAAAAATCTTTAACGAGATTAGGCATTATAGCTAATGCATCTGGGAATTCTTCGGTAAAAAATTCTAGAACGCGTGTTTCGGTTGTTAAGTTATTAAAGTTGTATTTGCCTTCATCATAACTTAAAAAAAGTGTTACTGTAAAACTGCCATCTAAATTTGGTAAGGCTATAAGCATATAACTACCGCGAGGCCAAATATGAAGCGTATTTTTATGCGTTTTATAATCGCCATTAGGTTTAGGTAAAATACTCAGTTCTTTATAACCATGTGTTAGGTAAGCTTGCGAAAAACTGAATAAAAACTTCTTACCTAAGTAATAGCTTTTTCTCATAGCCGAACCTGCACCATCAGTAGCAATTATAACATCGGCATCTTCAATAAACTCAGCTTTTGTATGGTAATCTTTAAAAAGCGCCGTAGTGTTTTCAAAATCTACAGATTTACATTTTTTATTAAAGTGTATACTAACATTTTCGTGTTTTTCAGCTTCATCTAGAAGCAAAGCGTTTAAATCGCCACGAGATATCGAATTGATGAATTCATGGTCTCTACCGCTGTAATTAGATTGAAACGTATTACCATGTTTATCATGAATCATGCGTCCGTGCATAGGTATGCAAAGTGCTTTAACTTTATCTTCTAAACCAACCAATTTCATGGCTTTATTGCCGCGATTTGAGAAGGCTAAGTTTATAGATCGACCAGCGGAGATATCTACTTTGCGTAAATCTGGACGCTTTTCGTAAACCGAAACATTATAGCCTCTTTGCCCTAAGCGTAAAGCTAAAAGCGAACCGCATAACCCTGCGCCTATAATTAATATGTTTTGAGCCTCTCCTAAATCCTCTCCAAAGGAGAGGACTTTTTTGGTCTGTTTTTTCATTTATTTTGTTTTAATCCGTCTCAGTTCCCTCTCTTATGGAGAGGGTTAGGGAGAGGCTAATATTTTTTTCAATTTTTCAACCAATCTAAACACCTCTTCAAAAGAATTGTAAAGCGGAACAGGTGCACAGCGAATAACATCTGGTTCTCTCCAATCACTAATAATTCCAGCTTCGGTTAATTTATTATGTAATGCCTTATCAGCATTTTTTACTTGTATTGATAATTGACAACCGCGTTCTTTTAGATTACTTGGTGTTATAATTTTTATAGTGTCTTCTCCCAATTGTTTTAGCAAGAACTCGAAATATCCGGTTAGTTTTCTAGACTTAGCAATGAGTTTCTCCATACCAACTTCATGAAACATATCTAACGAGGCTTTAATTGCAGCCATAGATAAAATAGGCGGGTTACTTAATTGCCAGCCTTCGGCTCCCGGCATTTGGTCGAACTCGTCACGCATTTTAAAACGTGTCTGTTTATTATGGCTCCACCATCCTGTAAAACGGTTTAAATCTTTTCTGTTTGCATGACGCTCATGCACAAAACAACCTCCTAAACTGCCTGGGCCCGAGTTTAAATATTTGTACGTACACCAAACGGCAAAATCTGCTCCAGAATCATGGAGGTTTAATGGCACATTTCCAGCACCATGAGCACAATCAAAACCAACATTGCAGCCATGTTTATGTCCTAAATTTGTAATGCGTTTTAAATCAAAAAACTGACCGGTGTAATAATTAACACCACCAATCATAATAAGGGCAATCTCATCGCCTTGTTCTTCTAGAATGGTTTCCAAATCTTCGTAGTTTAAAAGTTCTTCTCCTTTTCTAGGTTTCCAAAGTATTAAGCCGTCTTTATCATCATAACCATGATGGCGAAGTTGCGATTCTACAGCATATTTATCAGATGGAAACGCATCACTTTCAATAAGTATTTTGTAACGTGTTTTTGTTGGTTTATAAAATGAAACCATCATAAAATGAAGGTTAGCCGTAAGCGTATTCATGACAATAACCTCAATAGGTTTTGCACCTACAACTTTAGCCATACTTTCGGTTAAAAACTCATGATACCGTAACCAAGGGTTTTTAGCTTCAAAATGTCCTTCTACACCTAAGTTTTTCCAATCTTCCAGTTCTTGATTTACATAACTTTTAGTTTCTTTGGGTTGTAAGCCAAGGGAATTTCCGGTCATGTAAATCCAATCACTTCCTTGTTTGTTTTTAGGAATATGAAACTGATTTCGGTACGTTTTTAATTCGTCATTTTTGTCTTGTAGTAAAGCGTATTCAAGACCTAATTTGTAATCGGACAAAGTGTTTTCGTTTTAGGTTTCTAACAAAAATAAGAATTATAAAGTTAGAAATGAACAGCAAAATTAATTTGAATTAAAAGGAAAAGCGCTTCAACCATTGATTGAAGCGCTTTAATATATATAGGCGCATTACGCGGAAAAATATACTTTATATACGCCTTTCGTCGTAGTTAAGATGTTTTACTTACACAAAAAACCAAATAATTATTAATTTTATTTAATTTTTATATCAGTAAAATTTAAATTCCAGTCACCTTCTGCCTTTTTATGGTCTAAAGCTATTTTAATGCCGCTAAATTCTTGGTAGTTTTCAAAAGTATTTATTAGTCCTGCTTTTGGTTTATTACCTTTTCTAAAGGCCCATTCTTTAATCAAATAATTTTTATCAAAATAGATATCATAGGCATCACCTGGTGTGTAGCCACCTTCATTAGTATAAGTAAGGGTAATTTTATTTAGTTGTGTTTTACTTATTGGTGCTATTGCTTTTGTGGCCTCAGAAATAGTTGTGCCTTCATCCCAAATTAATTGAAAAGGTATGAGCAGCCAAAACTTGTCGTTAATAAATGCTCTGTCTGTTTTAATAGAAGAGCTATCAATAGTTTTTCTATTATAATGTATCGTGTCTTGTTTGGTAATTAGCGTTACATCTTGCGTTTTAGGTTTCCAAACCCAACTTCTTTTTTCAAAAAATGTAAAAGACACTTCCGAAACGTTTTTCCAGCTTTTAAATCCATGGGCATTTGCTATTTTTTTTGCTACACTAATTTCCGCTGTAGGTGTTGCTTTTTCTATTTTTTGTTTACAAGAAAAGCAAAGACTAACTAAGCTAAGGACTAATAGTAAATTTTTCATAATTTAGATTTTTTACAAAGATACCGATTGAAGATGACTAGCAACAATAAATATTTCGATACGAACAAAGCAACATGGAACGAAAAAGTAAAAATTCATGCTAAAAGCGATATGTATGATTTAGAAGTTTTTAAAAAAGGAAAATCGTCTTTAATGCCTTATGAGTTAGAAGCTTTAGGTGATGTTTCTGGGAAGTCACTATTGCATTTGCAATGTCATTTTGGGCAAGATACCTTGAGTTGGAGTAGGAAGGGAGCCAAATGTACAGGTATAGATTTAAGTGATGAAGGCATTAAACTAGCTAAAAATTTAAATAATGAATTAAAGCTTGACGCCGAATTTGTTTGCTGTAATGTTTTGGATACTTCGGAATTTGTAAAGGATAAGTTTGATATTGTTTATACAACTTACGGTGTGATAGGTTGGTTGCCAGATTTAAAACCTTGGGGAAAAATGATTGCTGAACGTTTAAAAAAAGGTGGTATATTTTTTATGGCAGAATTTCACCCAATAGTTTGGATGTTTGATTATTTGGATAATAAACCCATTATGAAATACGGTTACATGCAAGATGAGGTGATTTTTGAAGAATATGAAGGTACTTATGCTAACCAAGATTCAAAAATGATAAGTAAAGAGTATGGTTGGAACCATGGTTTAAGTGAAGTGATAAACGCTTTAACTGAAGCTGGGTTGCATATTGAATATTTAAAAGAGTTTGATGAAAGTCCTTATGATGTTTTACCAGATTTAGTTAAAACGGAATCTGATATGTACGTTACTAAAGATAAATTGTATCCTCTTATTTTTACTTTGAAGGCTGTGAAATTGTAAACAAAGTTGCTTTTAATAAATATTTATCAAGCTAATATAACCTGAAAAATCTAGGAAATAAGTTGAAATATTTATTTTAATGACTTTCTTTTTTCAATAATCCCTTAGGAAACTTAGCTTTAAATCTATTTAACCTAGGAATCGATACATTTTTAATATACGGGTGGTTCGGGTGTAGTTTTTCGTAATCTTGATGATAATCTTCGGCTATCCAGAATTGTTGAAATGGATAGACTTCGGCAGCGATTTTAACACCTAATTTTTCAGCTAGAGCAGCTTTTTTTTCTAAAATGATTTGTTTTTGTTCTTCATTCTGATAAAAAATAATAGAACGGTATTGCGAACCTTTGTCGTTTCCTTGTCCGTTTACTTGGGTGACGTTTTGCGATGCGAAATAGACATCTACTAAAGTTTCAAAACTCACTATTTTTGGGTCGTAAATAATTTCTACAGCTTCGGCGTGTCCTGTTTTGCCTGTGTTACTTGAACTGTAGGTCGGGTTTTTTGTGTGTCCGCCAGAATAGCCCGAAATAGACTCATCTACACCTTTAACGCTTTCGTAAATGGCTTCTACACACCAAAAACATCCGCTTGCGAAATAAGCTTTTGCTTTTCCATTTTTTATTTTTACTTCAACGGGCTCTGAGTTTATTACGGCTTCTTGAGCTTTTTTTGATTGTGCTGAGTTTTGGCAACTAAAAAATAGGGCTATTGCCAGTATAGGAATGATATTTTTCATGTTTTTTCTTTATTTAGACGTATAAAGGTATGAAACCTTAATTGGATTTATTCTAAATTTCATTGTTTAATGCTTTGAATAGATTTGGGTGTTGACTTTTTTAAAAGTATTTCGAACTGCGACTGTCATTGCCGACTGAATACTGCCAACTGCAAACTAAAGGTTAGGGATTGAAGTGGAAAGCCCACAGCCCGACATAGGAGGAGCGAGGACTTGTAACGGAAAGCCCGACCGCCTGCCCTGAGCGTAGACGAAGGGTGCGGTAACGCCCAAATTATTAAGCATAAAAAAAGCCTTCAAAAAATTGAAGGCTTTAAATATTTATTTGAAAATGGATTATAGTTTAGAAAACATTTTTTCCATTTTTACTTTTTGTTCTTCTGCTAATTCTGCATCAACTAAAATACGTCCACTATGCTCGTCTGTAATTACTTTTTTACGAGAAGCAATTTCAACTTGAACTTGTGGTGGAATAGTAAAGAAAGATCCGCCAGCAGCACCTCTCTCGATTGGTACAACTGCTAAACCATTTTTTACATTGGTTCTGATTCTTGTATAAGCAGCAACTAAACGTTCTTCGATTTGCTTTTTGTAATCTTCAGATTTACCTAATAAAGCTTGTTCTTCTTTTTCAGTTTCAGCCAAAATAGCATCTAATTCACCTTTTTTGTGCTTTAAGTGATTTTCACGTTCTTTTAAACGCTCTTTAGTTTCAGCAATCACTTCTTTTTTCTGCTCTATTTGTGCTTTGAATTCTTTAATGTGCTTTTCTGCTAATTCAATTTCTAATTCTTGAAACTCAACTTCTTTAGTAAGTGAATTGAATTCTCTGTTATTTCTAACATTTTTTTGTTGCTCAGCATATTTCTTCATCAAAGCTTTAGATTCTTCAATAGAGTTTTTCTTTGCTGTAATATCGTTGTCTACTGTTTCTAAATTAGAAACCAATTTTTCTAATCTAATATTTAATCCAGCAACTTCATCTTCTAAATCACGAACTTCTAGAGGAAGTTCTCCACGAACATTTCTAATTTCATCTATGCGAGAATCTATGAGTTGTAAATCATATAAAGCTCTTAAACGCTCTTCTACAGTTACTTCTTTCTTTTTAGCCATACTTTATAAATACTTAACAGGATTGGTATTTGTCTTTGATAAAATGATTGCAAAATTAGTAATTTTTTTTGTAAGATATGCAACTAAAAGATTTTTTGTGAATTGCTCACTTTCATAATGCCCAATATCTGCTAAAATGATGCTGCTTTCGGCTGTAAAAAAGTCGTGGTATTTTAAATCGGCAGTCACAAAAACATCGGCGCCATTGGCTTTAGCAGCTTGAATAGCAAAACTTCCAGATCCGCCCAATACGGCCACTTTTATTATTTTTTTATTTAATAATGAAGAATGCCTGATACAAGTGGTATTCATCTTAGTTTTTAGGTGATTTAAAAAGTTGGTTTCATCCATAGGTTCGGCAAATTCACCTATCATGCCTATACCAATATTTTGGTTTTTGTTTTCTATGGTTGTAATTTCATAGGCAACTTCTTCATAAGAATGTGTTTTGAATAATGCTTTTAAAACCTGAGATTCTATATGTTTGGCATAAGTTATGGTAATTTTTGTTTCTTCTTCTGTGTGTGTTTCTCCTTTTATGCCTTTTGTAGGATTTGAATCTTGATTGCCTTTATAAGTGCCGTTACCTTCTACATTAAAGCTGCAGTTTGAATAATTACCTATACTACCTGCACCTGCTTTAAATAAAGCGGTTCTTAAAGCTTCGGCTTCATTTTTAGGTACATAAGTGGTTAGCTTTTTTATGGTTTCGCTTTGAGGGATTAGAATACGTTTATTTGTGAGTTCTAACTGATTACAAATCATGTCGTTAACACCTTGCAAGGCATTATCTAGCGCTGTGTGCATGCTGAAAATTGAAATATCGTGCTTTATGGCTTTCATGACCACGCGCTCTACGTAATTTTTGCCTGTTAGCTTTTTTAAGCCTTTAAAAATAATAGGGTGGAAGCTAACTATAAGGTTGCAATTTGTTTCAATAGCTTCGTCAACAACGGCTTCAAGCGTATCTAGAGTCACTAATACACCTGTTATTTTTTGGTTTTTGTCGCCCACTAATAAGCCTACATTATCAAAATCTTCAGCGTATGCTAACGGGGCAAGTTCTTCTAAATGATTTATAACGTCTTGTACAATCATATTATTTGTGTTTAAATTCAAAGATAAAATAATTACATTCGCTTAAATGAACTTAATTAGAAAAATATTATTCCCAATTGTTCCAATTTATTATTTGGTAACCTGGTTGCGTAATAAGTTATATGATTTAGGAATAAAAAAATCTGTGTATTATAACTTTCCAATTATTTGTGTAGGTAACTTAAGTGCTGGTGGTACTGGGAAAACACCAATGATTGAATATTTAATTCGTCTTTTAAAGGAGGATTATAAAGTAGCCACGCTAAGCAGAGGTTATAAACGTAAAACGGAAGGTTATCAATTGGCTGATAAAAATGCTAATGCTGAAACTATTGGAGATGAACCTTTTCAGTTTTATTCTAAATTTAAAAATGAGATCCTTGTTGCTGTTGATTCTGATAGGAGAAATGGTATAAATAAATTGCAACAAGAACATCCAGAGGTTATTCTATTGGATGATGCTTTCCAACATAGAAAAGTAAAAGCAGGCTTTAATATTGTATTAACCACTTATGCTAATCCGTATTTTAAAGATTTGGTTTTGCCTACTGGAGATTTAAGAGAACCTAGAAGTGGTGCCAAACGCGCAAATATTATTGTAGTTACTAAATGCCCAAATGACTTATCTGAAAACGAAAAAGCAGGTTTTATAAAATCTATAGACCCTGAAAACCATCAGCATGTGTTTTTTAGTTCTATAGCCTATTCTGAAACACTATTTTCTGATGGTGAGACCATAAATATGAGTGATTTAAAGCCTTTTACATTAGTTACGGGAATAGCGAACGCAGCACCATTGGTTAGCTTTTTAAAAACTAAAGACTTAAAGTTTGAGCATTTAAATTTTAAAGATCATCATGATTTTACAAAAGAGGACTTATTAGTTTTTGAACAAAAAGAGTTGATTGTTACTACAGAAAAAGACTTTATGAGATTAAAACAATACGATGCTTTAAAGGATAAACTCTATTTTTTACCAATTACGGTAAAAATAGATGATGAATTAACGTTGAATAAGGTTGTTAAAAATTACGTTAAGCGCTAGTTGGTGTATCTTTTTTTCCAGCCAATGCGTTATATAATTTTTTCTCAAACTCTTCTTGCTTGAATGGTTTCGGGATAATATCTGTAAACCCAGCTTCGTCAAACTCGTGCATTTTATCTTCAATTGTTACAGCCGTAAGAGCAAAAATAGTGAGTTCTTTGTCAAAAGCTCTCACGCGTTTAGTAGCTTCCATACCACTTATGCCTGGCATATGAATATCCATTAAAATAATGTTATAATCGTTAGCTTTTATCATTTCAACAGCTTCTTCACCATTATCAACAATATCACATTTAAGTTCCATTTTAGTTAAAATCTTTTTGGTAATCATTTGGTTGATTTTATTGTCTTCAACCACCAAAATTTTAACTTTAGATAAATCTAATTCGCTTTCATTACCATCAAAATATGTAACTTTATTTTCTTCAGCTTCTTTAATGTTGGTTTGTTCTAAAGGGATTTCAAAATAGAATGTGGTTCCTTTTTCTAATTCACTTTTTACGTAAATTTTTCCTTTTAAAATATCTATTAATCCTTTTACAATAGAAAGACCTAGGCCAGTACCTCCATATTTACGGTTTATTTGAATAGAACCTTGAGAGAAGCTTTCGAACATATGGTCTTGTTTCTCTTGGCTAATACCAATACCATTATCTTCTACTTCAAAACGTAAAGTGAATATTTTGCCTTCTTCCTCAATTTTATAAACACGAATCCAAATATCTCCATCTTTGGTAAATTTAATAGAGTTACCAATTAGATTAATAAGTATTTGTGATATTTTTAATTGGTCTGCAATAAAGTTTTCAGGTAAATCTTTATCGTATTCAAAGTGAATTTTTATCTTATTATCTAGAGCAGAATTATTAAGTGCTAAAATAATATTCTTTATTTTCTTTTTTAGACTGAAAGACTCAGGCTCAATATCGACTTTATTTGCTTCAATTTTATTTATTTGAAGGATATCGTTAATGAACGTTAACAAATAATCACCAGAAAATTTAAGCGATTTTAAATGTTGTACTTGTTCTGGTCTTGGGTTTTCGTCTAATAGCATATTACTTAAGCCTGTAACAGCATAGAGTGGTGTTCTTAACTCATGAGTTACTGTCGACAAGAAGTTTGCTTTAGTTTTTGATGCTAATTCGGCCTTTTCTTTAGCAATAATAAGTTCTCCATTTTTTTTATGAAGCATATTATTTGTCTTTAGCCTAATGTTGTTGTTCTTGTAAAGAGATAAAGTTAAAAGCGATAAAATAGTGATTAATGCAACACTTAAAATTGAAATTAATGTATTTAAGCTTTTATCATCTTCTGCTTTTTCTAATTGTTGAACAACTTCTTTGTTTTTCTCGATTTCTTGATCTAGTTTAAATTGAGTTTCTTCATCTCTTGAAGAATTTATTCTAGTTAAACCTCTTATAGAATCTGATAGTTGTAAGTGTTCTTGTAAATAGTCTCTAGATAATTTATGGTTTTCTAAATTACTATATAGTTGACTTATAATTAAATAACCTTCGTTGGTTATGTTGGTGAAGTTATTTGCTTTTGCTATTTGAATACCTTCTAAGGCAAATTCTAAAGCTTTTTCATTATTGCTTAATTTTGAATAAATTTTGGCATGATTTATTAAGGCTTCACTTTGTATTTTATAATAATCGTACTTTTTAGCCATAGCTAGAGACTGCTCAATAATATCTCTTGCTTTTTTGTAATTTTTTAACGCTGCATAAGTTTGACCTTCGCGTAATAAGGTTTCTGCTAAGTCTTCATTTAACTCTTCTTCTTGAAATTTAGATTTGGCAGCTGTATAAGAATCTAATGCAGAGTAATAATCTTTTTTAGACAGGTACACATCACCAAATGTTTTGTATGAATTACCTAAGTTAAAATTATCATTAATAATACGTTGTATCGCAATAGCTTTATTTAAAGACTTTATTGATTTATCTTCTTCTTCAAGAATAAGTTCTAAACGCCCTTTTATTGCATAAATAATTCCAAGACTTTTTTTGTTATCTGCATTTTCGGCTAGACTTAAAGCTTCATTTAAACTTTTTTTAGCTTTATAATAATTGTAGTTTTCTAACTCCTTTCGCGATTCTTCAATGTGATAGTTAATACTGTTTTGAACTAATTCAGGATCATCTTCAATAGCTTTTTGGGCAAAAGAAGTAATGCTGAAAAGCACAAACACAATGAGTATGTAGTTTTTTAAATGGGGCATTTTTAGATTGTATTGCGGACAAATATAATTATTTTACCGATAAAAGACACTTTTTTACCGATAAATTACACATTAGATCAATAATTCTTTGTGAATAGCCAGTTTCATTATCATACCATCCTATAATTTTTACCATATTCCCAATAACCGATGTCATTTGTGAATCGAAAATACAAGAATGAGTGTTTCCAACTATATCTATTGAAACGATTGGATCTTCAGTATATTCTAAAATACCTTGTAAATTAGTATCTGATGCTTTTTTAAACGCATTATTAATCTCTTTTATAGAAACTGTCTGTTTTACATTAAAAGTAATATCTGTTAAAGATCCATTTATAACAGGTACTCTTATGCCACAACCACCAATAACATCAGATAGTTCTGGAAAAATTTTAGTAAGTGCTTTTGCTGCTCCGGTAGTTGTAGGAACTATAGATTGGCTGGCAGCTCTAGACCTGCGTAAATCTCGATGTGGTTGGTCGTGTAAACTCTGGTCGGTTGTATAGGAGTGTACCGTTGTAATATATGCTTGGTTAATGCCACATAAATTATTAATAATGCTAATCATAGGCGCCGCATTATTTGTTGTACACGATGCATTAGAAATAATTGTTTCATTTCCATCAATACTATCATCATTTGTACCTAATACTATCGTTTTAATATCATCTTCTAAAGGCGGAACACTTAAAATAACTTTTTTTGCGCCATTTTTAATATGGTACTGTAGGTCTGAAGTTGTTTTAAATTTTCCTGTAGATTCAATAACAAAATCGACATTTAAGGGAATCCAAATAATATCTTTTGGATGTTTTTTATTTAAAAGCGGAATGTTTTTGTTATTAACAATAATATTATTTTCGTTATGAGATATGTCCCCATTAAAACCACCATGTACACTATCGTATTTTAGCAAATGGCTTAACGTTTTAGCATCTGCCAAATCGTTTATTGCAACAACCTGTATGTTTTCGTAATTTTCTAATAATCTAAAAACACGTCTGCCTATTCTACCAAATCCATTGATAGCTACATTAATCATAATTAATTTATGTGTTTTTGGGCTTTGTAAGATGATCTTACTAAGGCGCTACTTTCAACATGACGAAACCCTAATTCCAATCCAATATCTTCGTATTCTTTAAATTGATCTGGATTTATAAATTGTTGTACTGGTAAGTGTTTTTTACTTGGTTGAAGGTATTGCCCAATAGTAACCACATCAACGTCATTATTTTTTAAGTCATGAAGCGTTTCAATAACTTCCTCTCTGGTTTCGCCTAAGCCTAGCATAATCCCAGATTTTGTACGCCGTTGTCCTTGTTGTTTTAAGTATTTTAAAACGCCCATACTACGGTCGTATTGTGCCTGTATTCTAACATCGCGTGTTAATCTACGCACCGTTTCAATATTATGAGACACCACTTCTGGAGCCACATCAATAATTCTATCAATATGTTTTTCTATGCCCTGAAAATCAGGTATAAGTGTTTCAAGCGTTGTTTCAGGATTCATTCTCCTAACAGCTTTTACTGTTTCGGCCCACATAATGCTTCCCATATCCTTTAAATCATCTCTATCAACACTTGTTAAAACAGCATGTTTAATTTTCATCAGTTTTATAGAGCGGCCAACTTTTTCCGGTTCATCCCAATCTACACTTTCTGGACGCCCCGTTTTTACACCGCAAAAACCACAAGAGCGCGTACATATATTACCAAGAATCATAAAAGTTGCAGTACCTTCTCCCCAACATTCTCCCATATTCGGGCAACTTCCAGAAGTACATATTGTATTTAAACTGTATTTATCAACTAAACCTCTAAGTTCTGTGTATTTTTTTCCAGTTGGAAGTTTAACACGAAGCCATTTTGGTTTTGCTTGGCGTTTAGGTAAAATATTTGAAGTAGTTTCGGTGTTCATAATCTCTAAAATATAGATTGCAAAGATACGAAGTATTCTTTTAAATATACATCCAATGTAGTAGCTTAAAACCTAAGTTAATTCTTTTTTAATTGGCGCTTGCCTGCCGTCTGGCAGGTTACCACAAGGGTCGGGTTTTCATTGCAAGTCCGTGCTCGTACCTAGCTGTGGGCTATCCATTACAATTCCTAACGCGGGGATAAGTGCTTACTTTTTTCTAATAATTTCGGCTAGTAGTTTTTTTGCTCTAAGTAATTTCACCTTTATATTACTCATTGGTTCCTTTAGTTCTTCTGAAATTTCTTTATAACTAAGCTCTTGAAAGTATCGCAGGTTTATAACCTCTTGATAATGAGGTTTTAGTTTTTTAATATCACGGAGTAATTTTGCTAAATGCTGTTCTGTAATTAATTTATCTTCAGCAGATGGTGTTTCATCTAAAACTTGAAAAATATCTCTATCATCTTTTGAGATGACTTGAGTAATAGAATTTTTTTCTTTTCTTAATAAATCAATATGAATGTTCTTTGAAATGGTTATTAACCAAGTTTTAAAAGCGTATTTTTCATCAAAAGAGTTAATCTTATCAAACGCCTTAGAGAATGTCTGTATCGTAATGTCTTCAGCGTCATTTTCATTATGAGTGCGTTTCAATTGAAAACCATAAACATTATCCCAAAAGGTATCTAATAAAAAATTAAATGCTTTTTGGTCGTTTTTTTTAGCGCGCAAAATGGCTTCCTCTATTTCCAATGGTTAGGTTTTGAGATAAGATTATTTATAAAGATAGTTAATTGAGAAATAATTAAAAAGATTTCAATGAAAGGAAATAAAATCAATAAGTCTGTTTCGCCAAGTTTTTTTGACGAAATCCCAATAATGATATATTGTAGTACAATCCTAAATAGAAATACACCTAAAATAATTTTCCAGTTGAATAATGTTGTAAATAATATTAATGAAAATAGCCAAAATAATAAATTTGATATAAATAAAAGAGCCAGTAGTACTTTATGCTTTTTTTTGTAATGTTTAGCTGTTGAAACATGACGTCTTTTTTGTTTAAACCAAGCTGCAAAAGTAGTTTTTGGTATAGATTCTGTAAAGCTATTTTTAGAAAAACAAATTGCTGTATTTTTTTGAGTTGCTATTTGGTTTATAAATAAATCGTCATCTCCAGATCGTATTTTAATATGGTTAATAAACCCATTGGCATCAAAAAACTCTTTTTTTGTGTAGGCTAAATTTCTTCCAACTCCCATATAGGGTAAACCAAATTTGGTAAATGAAAAATAAGTTACTGCTGTAATTAGTGTTTCAAAACGAATAAGTTTATTTAAAAACGAGTTTTTAATTTTAGAATATGAGCCATAACCTAAAACTATAGATTTTTTATTGTTAAAATGACTGCTCATCTCTTTTATCCAATGCTTAGATACAGGCTTACAATCTGCATCGGTAAATAAAAGGTAGTCGTTTTTTGCAGCTTTTATACCAAGTGTTAAAGCGTATTTCTTATTTCCCCAAAAGGCTTCAATGTTTTTAACATCAACCACTTTTATATTACTATGTAATTTTGAGAAATAATGAATAACTTCTAGAGTGTCATCATTTGATGAGTCATTTATAAGTACAATTTCAAAATCTGGATAATCTTGATCTAAAATAGAAGGAATAAAAGTTTTTAAGTTTTCAGCTTCATTTTTAGCACAAATAATAACAGAAACGGCAATGTTTTTTTGAGTAACATGTGTGGGTTTTAAGAAAGCAAACCTTCCAAATATAAATACATAAAAAAAAGCTTGAATAATAACTACGGTTATAAAACCGTAGAGCACAAAATCAAGAACCCCCATGTATTACTTTGAGTGTTGAGGTTCGTTACAATCACTAAATTGATCAGGAGTTTTGCCGCAAAAACCACAAGACTCTCCCTCTTTGTTTAACATTGGGTTCTGGCTTGCACAAGTTCCAGCAAACTTACCGTCTTTTTTTGCCCAAATTTTAATGGCAATTCCAGCTATTCCTAATCCTAAAAGTACAATGGTTATTAAAAAAAGTTTCATTGAGAGTTGTATTGTTTATGCAAAGATAAGATTTTAGTTCATAAATTTTAAAAGAAACCTTTTAGTATGCGTTTGTGACTATTTTTGCTTTTAGTGTCTTATTATTAAATGTTTACACATTTATAATTACTAACTAATTTAAAATTTTATAATCATGAAAAAATTATTTGCAGAGTTTTTTGGAACTTTTTGGCTTGTTTTTGGAGGTTGTGGTAGTGCTGTTTTTGCTGCTGGGTATCCAGATTTGGGAATTGGCTTTGTAGGCGTGGCACTAGCCTTTGGTCTTACCGTTTTAACCATGGCATATGCTGTTGGACATATTTCAGGTGGTCATTTTAATCCGGCAGTTTCTCTAGGTTTATGGGCTGGTGGAAAGTTTGAAGCTAAAGATTTAGTAGGTTATATTGTTGCACAATTAGTTGGTGCAATTGCAGCGGCAGGTGCTTTATATTTAATACTAACTAATAAATCTGATTTTGTTACTATTGGAGGTTTTGCAGCTAATGGATATGGTGATTTATCACCAGATGGCTATTCCATGACTGCAGCATTAATAGCAGAGTTTTTGTTAACTATGTTTTTCTTGTTAATTATATTAGGGAGCACAAATGCTAGAGCTCCTAAAGGGTTTGCACCAATTGCTATTGGTTTAGGATTAACTTTAATACATTTAATTAGTATTCCAATCACCAATACATCCGTTAACCCTGCGCGTTCTACAAGTCAAGCTTTATTTGCTGGAGGTGAGTTTACAGGACAATTATGGCTGTTTTGGGTAGCTCCTATTGCAGGTGCCATAGTTGCTGGGTTTATCCACAAAGCATTATTTGACAAAGAATAGATAGAATAATTTTAGAATTTTTCTTATAAAGAGAAGCCTCATTTTATTTAAAAAATGAGGCTTCATTATTTACAGTAAATTGTAACCTATTGTAAACTAATTTGTGCTACTGAGTTTTTTGTTGATGCAATAGTATTTCCGCCTTTAGGCTCTATAGTAATACTTAATGCAAGAGCATCTTCCATATAAGGTATATTTCTAAGCTGTCTGTCTGCTTTGTCTAAAATACCTAGGTTAACCATTTTACCTTGCAATTCCGCCCATATTTGGTAACATTGCTCTTCTGGTAATTCTGGTAAAGACACCACATCAATCATAGATGTTTTTTCTTTAGGATTAATATATGCAACAGTTTTTAAATCTTTTGCACGCTCATTTCCTTTTATTATATACTTTTCAGTTTCAGGATTATTAAGCTTTAAAAGTTGTCGCATAACTTTATCTAGCATGGCGTTGTTTTGTGCAATATCACTCCTTAAATCATCAATTTCGGCATCAACTATAATGGTGTCGTTTTGCAATTTTTTATTTTGATTGTAAAAATAAGCAGAAGAACCTGCAAAAATCAAAGCAGCGACACTTGCAGCAATACTAAATTTATACCATTTCTTATATCTTTTAGGGGCATTTAATTTAACAACTGGAGCATCATCTAGTTCTTCTAAAATAGTATTTAAAATGCTTTTTGGTGCTTCAACAGCGCTCGCCTTTGCAACCACTTCTAGGTTGTGTTGCATCGTGTTGTACTCGTTTTCTATTTCTGGGTATCTTGAAATGTAAGACTCCACCATTTCTGTTTCTTCAGAAGTAGTTTCACCTAGTAGATATTTGTCTAATAGGCCAGAACTTAAAAAAGTATTTATTTTCTCATTCATGACTTTGTTTGTTGAGGGTCGTAAATTTTTTTCAATTCACGTAATCCAATTTTTAATCTTGATTTTATTGTTCCTAATGGAATTTCTAATTCATCGCTAGCTTCTTGCTGCGTCATGCCCTCAAAAAAGAGTGCATTAATTACTATTTGATATTTTTCATCTAAGCTGCTTAAATGCTTTTTTATATCTAAAACATCCTGGTTTAATGCGTTGGATGTTACTTTATATACGGATGAAGTTTCCATTTGGACTTCATTATCCTTTTTCTTTTTTTGAGACCTTATCTTATCAATAGCTGTGTTGTAAGCAATTCTATAAAGCCAAGTGAATAATTTAGCTTTAGTGGGATCGTATTTTTTAGCATAACGCCAAACTTTCACAAAAGTTTCTTGCAATACATCTTGAGCCGCATCATCATCAGCAATTACTTTTTTTATGACACCAAAAAGAGAGTCAGCATAGTTCTCATAAAGCAAACTAATAGCTTTTTTATCGCTATTTTTTAATAAAGAAATTATTTGCTTTTCTATAGGTGAAATCAAGATAGGTTAGTTTTTATAATGTCGTTTAGTTAGTAATTGTATTTATCAAAGTTAGAGATTTCTTTTAGAAAAAAGTTTAATTAATTGCTTATTTATAAGATGTTTACTTCAGTTTCTATAGAAATATCAAAAAGGCGATTAACCGTTTTTTGAATTAATTTAGATAGATTTAGTATGTCTAGACCTTTAGCATTACCATAATTAACAAGTACTAAGGCTTGATTTTTATGTACACCATAATTACCAAATTGTTTCCCTTTAAATCCTGCTTTTTCAATAAGCCAACCCGCTGGAACTTTTACTTCATTTTCTGAAATTGGATAGCTTGGAATGTCCTTAAAGTTTTCCGTAAGTATATTAAATTGCTTTTTTGATATTACTGGATTTTTAAAAAAACTTCCGCTATTTCCTATTTCTTTTGGGTTAGGTAATTTACTCTCTCGAATACTAATAACTGCTTTAGAAACATCTTGAATGGTTGGAGAGGTTACTTGCATTAATTCTAATTGAGAAGTAATGGCACCGTAATTAATATATAATTTATGATTGTTTTTAGTGAGTTTAAAATTAACACTAGTAATTATAAACTTATTTTTAGCTTCTTTTTTAAAAATTGAGTTTCTATAACCAAAATTACAATCTGATTTTTTAAATGATTGAAATGTTTTTGTCTTAAAAGATAATGCTTCACAAGATTCAAAAGAATCTTTTAGCTCAACACCATAAGCGCCTATGTTTTGAATAGGAGCAGTACCTACATTTCCTGGTATTAAAGATAAGTTTTCAATTCCGCCAAAATCATTGTTAATACACCAAAGCACAAACTCATGCCAGTTTTCTCCAGCATTAGCCTTAACGATAACAGTATCATCATCTTCAGAAATAATTTCTATTCCTTTAAAGTTAATGTGAATTACTAGTCCATCAAAATCTTTAGTTAAAAGCATGTTGCTACCACCTCCTAATACAAGCTTTTCTGGAAATTCTTTTAATGATATAATCTGTTTTAAATCGTTAATATTACTAACCGAAACAAAATGTTTTGCAGTAACATCAATACCAAATGTATTGTATGGTTTTAAAGATATGTTATTTTGAATGTGCACTAGTCTTTATAAACTTTTAAGGCTTCTTTTAAAATATGTACAGCTTTTACTAAGCTTTCTTTATTAAGTACGTAAGCAATTCTAATTTGGTTTAGACCTATACCTGGAGTAGAATAGAATCCGGCAGCAGGGGCTACCATAATAGTCTCATTGTCAATACTAAAGTCTTCTAAAAGCCATTGTGCAAATTTGTCAGTATTTTTTACTGGTAATTCTACAATACAGTAAAAAGCACCTTTAGGTTTGGCAACTTTAATACCTTCAATTTTTTGTAATTCAGCAATTAATATATTTCTTCTGCCTACATATTCATCAACGACATCATCAAAATAACTTTGTGGAGTATCTAAAGCTGCTTCGCTTGCTATTTGTGCATAAGTTGGCGGGCTTAACCTAGCTTGAGCAAATTTAAGAAATGTTTCTCTAACGAGTTTATTTTTAGTAACTAAGCAGCCAACACGTGCACCACACATGCTATAGCGCTTAGAAACGGAGTCTATAATTACAGCATGTTCATCAATATTATTTTCTTGCATGATAGAATGGTGTTTTTCTCCATCATAAACAAACTCTCTGTAAACTTCATCAGCAACTAAAAACAAATCGTGCTTAACAGCCATCGCTGCAAGTTGTTCAATTTCTTCTTTTGAATATAAGTAACCTGTAGGGTTTCCTGGGTTACATATTAAAATAGCTTTTGTTTTCGGTGTTATTAGTTTTTCAAATGCTTTAACAGAAGGAAGTGCAAAGTTATCATCAATATCACAAACAGCAGGAACAACTTTAACACCAGAAGCTCTTGAAAACGCTAAGTAGTTGGCATAAAAAGGTTCAGAAATAATAACTTCATCACCCGGATCCATTGTACTACTAAATAAAAAAATTAGTGCTTCGCTTGCTCCAGTTGTAACTATAATGTCTTCATAAGTAACCTCAATACCATGGCTGTTGTAATACTTAGCTAATTTTTTTCTATAAGTGTCTGAACCTTCAGATCTTGAATATGATAATATTTCAATATCATTCTGCTTTACAGCATTTAATGCAATTTCTGGAGTTTTTACATCTGGTTGCCCTATATTTAAATAATAGATGCTTTTTCCTTTTTCAATGGCTTGTTCTGCAAAAGGAACAAGTTTTCGAATTGGAGAAGCAGGCATATCTTGGCCTTTTTTAGATATTGTTGGCATTATTAAGTGTTTAAGTTACAAAGTTGAGGAAATTATCTTAAAGTTTTTTTAAATTAATCTATTAAATAATTATACTAAACTAAAGAATTGTAAATTGATTGTTTAATTAATGGCTTTAAACAAAATGAAAAAATGGTTTGTTTTATTGTTGATTTCTACATGTTTAGGGCTTTCAAGCTTTTCTCAAGATAAATTTATCATTCAAAACAACAAACAAACAGAGAAAATAAAATTTAAGTTAATTAATAATTTAATTGTTTTTCCTGTTGAAATTAACGGAGTTACACTTTCGTTTTTGTTAGATACGGGAGTAAGTAAACCTATAATATTTAATTTTCTGCATGTTTCTGATACTTTATTAACCAAAAATACGGAGACTATTTACTTAAAAGGATTAGGTGGTGGTGAACCTGTTAAAGCCTTAAAGTCTACGCAGAACATATTTAAAATTGGGGATGCTGTTAAGATAGATCAAGATTTATACGCCATATTTAATAATGATCTAAATTTAGCGCCTAGATTAGGAATTCCTGTTCATGGTATTATTGGTTTAGATGTATTTAAAGATTTGATAGTTGAAATTAATTATTCCAAAGGGTTTTTAAAATTATCAAACCCAGAAAGTTATAAATATAAGAGATGCAGAAAATGCGAACAATTAAATTTAGAGTTTTATAACGGTAAGCCTTATGTAAATGCTAAAGTTGAAATAGAAAACAAAAAAATACCCGTAAAATTATTGATTGATACGGGAGGTAGTGATGCATTGTGGTTATTCGAGGATGATTCTTTAGGTATAAAATCTAGCGAAAAATTTTTTTATGATTTTCTTGGTCATGGCCTAGCAGGAAGTGTTTACGGGAAAAGGTCTAAAGTTCGAAGTTTTCAATTTAATAGTTTTGTTTTAAAAAATGCTAATGTCGCTTTTCCTAATGCCGAAAATGTATTCTCTGCTACTCAAATAAAAGATAGAAATGGTAGTGTTTCTGGAAATATATTAAAGCGTTTCAATATTATTTTTAACTACAAAAAAGCATCAATGATTATTTCTAAAAATAATAAGTTTCGAAATAGTTTTAGCTATAATAAAAGTGGTATCGAGTTAGCTCATAATGGTTTTAGGGTTTTAAGAGAAATAAAGAATAACTCAGTAAAAGTTAATGCAACTACAGAGGCAAGTAATGATAATATAATTAAAACAAATCACTATAAAATATCTTTAAAGCCTGCTTACGCTATAGTTGAGCTAAGAGAAGGTTCTCCTGCAGCAGAGGCAGGTTTTAAGACGGGAGATGTAGTATTAAGTATTAACGGTAAGTCAAGCCATGAATTTACGCTTCATCAAGTTATGCAAATGTTTTATGCCGATCATGGAAAAAGAATAAGGTTGCGGATAGATAGAGACGGAGAAATATTAAATTTAAGCTTTAATTTACAGAAACTATTCTAAATAAAAAGGCTTGAACATTTGTTCAAGCCTTTTTATTTAGAATGTAAAACAATATTATTTCTCCATTACACTTTTTTCTTGCTTATCAAGTACACTTACTTTGCTAGGGTCTACAACTAAACCTTTAATTTTTAAAGCAACTGTTGGTGTTTCTGCGTTAGACATTACAGTAATAGTTTTTCTAATAGGGTTTACTCTATTTGTATCATATTTTACTTTAATTTCTCCAACTTTACCTGGCATAATAGGTCCATCTGGTTTAGAAGGTACCGTACAACCACAAGAAGATTTTACGTTAGAAATAATAAGAGGCTGATCGCCAGTATTCGTAAATTCGAATACTCTAACGCCATCTGCGCCTTTTTCAATAGTTCCATAATCAATGGTTTCAGATTTAAACTCAATTTTTGCTTGAGCGTTAATTCCAAAACTGATTAAACCAATAAATAAAATAGTAATTAATTGTTTCATGATTTTTATTATTTTTTGTTCTTAATTATATTTTTTAACCCTTAATTTTTTTGGGTTTGTTACTTTTTTTGTTCTAAAACCTCGTCAAACATACTTACTTTTCCTATAATCTGCAAAATTAATAGACGTAATGCACAGATGTTAACATATTCAACTCGGTTAAAAGTACATACAACATTTCAATGGTTTTGTTTAAATACTGTTAAATTTTGATAATTATTTATGATATCAATAACGGCTTATATCTTTCGCTCGATGGTTTATATTTAATAAAATTGTTAAACGTAATTCGCATTTCAACAACCCAAACTAAATATAAACTTTTCGTCATGCACATTTCATAGAAAAAGAAATATAAGTACTTTTGCAAATCATTATCCAAAAACTATTCCAAAGTATGCAAATTCCATCAAAATATGATGCAAGTCAGGTAGAAAGTAAGTGGTACGACTACTGGATGAAACATAATTATTTTCATTCAACACCAGATGAAAGAGAGCCTTACACCATTGTTATACCTCCACCAAACGTTACAGGAGTTTTACATATGGGGCATATGCTTAATAATACCATACAAGATGTTTTAATACGTCGCGCACGTTTATTGGGTAAAAATGCATGTTGGGTGCCAGGTACAGATCATGCATCTATTGCAACAGAAGCTAAAGTAGTTGCCAAGTTAAAGGAGCAAGGCATTGATAAAAATGATTTATCTCGTGAAGAGTTTTTAAAGCACGCTTGGGATTGGACTGAAGAGTATGGTGGCGTAATTCTAGAACAACTAAAGAAATTAGGATGTTCTTGCGATTGGGACAGAACTAAATTCACCATGGATGATGACATGAGTGAAGCTGTAATTAAGGTTTTTGTTGATTTACACGAAAAAGGCTTGATTTACCGTGGTTACAGAATGGTAAACTGGGATCCTGAGGCTAAAACAACACTTTCTGATGAAGAGGTAATCCATGAAGAACGCCAAGGAAACCTATACTATTTAGAATATAAAATTGAAGGAAGTGATGAAACGCTAACCATCGCAACCACGCGTCCTGAAACTATTTTTGGAGATACAGCAATATGTATTAACCCTGAAGATGAACGTTTTGTACACTTACGTGGAAAGAAGGCAATCGTACCAATTTGTAATCGTGTAATTCCTATTATTGAAGATGAATATGTTGACGTTGAGTTCGGTACTGGATGTTTAAAAGTAACACCGGCACACGATGAAAACGATAAAAACCTTGGAGTTAAGCATAAGTTAGAAGTTATCGATATTTTTAATGAAGATGCTAGTTTAAATAGCTTCGGAATGCATTACGAAGGAAAAGATCGTTTTGTAGTAAGAAAGGAAATAGCAAAAGAATTAGAGGCAAATGGTGTTTTGGTTAAAACAGAAACTCACATAAATAAAGTAGGAACATCTGAAAGAACCAAAGCTGTTATAGAACCACGCTTAAGTGATCAATGGTTTCTTAAAATGGAAGATTTAGTAAAACCAGCTATTGAAGCAGTTTTAGGTGAAGATGCGGATATAAAATTATTTCCAAAGAAATTTGAAAACACATACCGTCATTGGATGGAAAACATTCGTGATTGGAATATTTCACGCCAACTTATGTGGGGACAACAAATTCCTGCGTATTTCTATGGTGATGGAAAAGAAGATTTTGTAGTTGCCGAAAGTATTGAGAAGGCCGTTGAAAAGGCTAGAGTAGTAACTTCGAACGCTCAACTTCAAGCTTCCGACTTAAAACAGGATAAAGATGCGCTTGATACATGGTTTTCATCATGGTTATGGCCAATGAGTGTGTTTGATGGTATTAGGAACCCAGAAAACGAAGAGATAAAATATTATTACCCAACAAACGACTTGGTTACGGGTCCAGATATCCTTTTCTTTTGGGTAGCACGTATGATTATTGCGGGTTACGAGTATAAAGATGAAAAACCTTTTCAAAACGTTTACTTAACAGGATTAGTTCGCGATAAGCAACGACGCAAAATGAGTAAATCTTTAGGGAATTCTCCTGATGCTTTAAAACTTATAGAGGAATATGGTGCCGATGGTGTTCGTGTTGGTTTGTTATTAAGTTCTGCGGCTGGTAATGACTTAATGTTTGATGAAGATTTATGTAAACAAGGAAAAGGTTTCTCAAATAAGATATGGAGTGCTTTTTACTTAACAACACTTTGGGAAACTTCAGATACAATTGATCAACCAACATCAAGCCAATTGGCTATTGCATGGTACAAATCTAAGTTTCAAAAAGTATTAGCCGAAATTGAGGATCATTACAGTAAATATAGATTAAGTGATGCCTTAATGAGTATTTATAAATTGATTTATGATGATTTTTGTGGTGCCTTCCTAGAGATTGTTAAGCCAGCTTACCAACAACCAATTGATGTTAAAACATTTAATGAAGTAATTGCAATTTTTGAAGATAATTTAAAAATATTACATCCATTTATGCCTTTCATTACAGAGGAGATTTGGCAAACTATTTCGGAAAGAACTGCTGAAGAATCTTTAGTAATAGCTAAATATCCTGAAGCTAATACTGTAAATGAAGAATTAATTACCAATTTTGAGTTTGCCTCGGATGTTGTTTCTGGTATTAGAACAATTAGAAAAGATAAAAACATTGCGTTTAAAAACGCCATAGAATTATCTGTTGTAAATAATGAAAAAAGTACAAAAGCGTTGGATGTTATTATCCAGAAATTAACCAATACTTCTGTTGTAAATTATGTGTCTGATAAAGTTGAAGGAGCGACTTCATTTAGAGTTAAGTCTAACGAGTATTTTGTGCCAATTTCTTTAGATAATATTGATGTTGAAGCAGAATTAAAGAAGTTAAATGCAGAGTTGAAACGAGCAGAAGGCTTTTTAGTTGGAATAACAAAAAAGCTTGGGAACGAACGCTTTGTAAATAATGCGCCAGAAAACGTACTGGCTTTAGAGCGTAAAAAAGAAGCAGATACCTTGGCTAAAATAGAAACTTTAAAGGCTAGTTTGGCGAGTTTAAACTAGTTGATAACTGAGAAGGTACTAAAAAAGATAATTTCAGATAAATATAAAAGAGCCATGGTGTTATAAACGCCATGGTTTTTTTAATCTAGAATATTCATTTTCAAATCTGCTCTTAAATTATTGGGCTGTTTGTTAAATACACTTTTAAAATAGGTGTTAAATAGTTTGTTGTTCTTTAAGCTTTTAACGTTCGCATCAAATGTATTAGGGTAATAATAGTTTCTAATACTATTTGTAAAACCACCTTTTCTATAGAAATAGGAAAGCGATGTATTTAAAACAATATTCTCTTCAAAATTATTAAAGCTGTTCAAACCGCGCATTTTATAAATGGCATTGTATTCAGGTAAGGCAGAATGGGCATAATCTATGTAGTTATGAAACATTTCGTGTATAATACTTTCTACTAAGCCTTCTTTTAAATACTTGATTCTATTTTCTTCAGCTGTCTTTGCTTTATAAATGGGTTTGCTTCCAATATTTAAATGGCCCAGAATATTTTCGCTATCAATATTTATTATGGCAATATTTCGGTATAAATCTATAGTTTTGTTAAGGTCTGCATAGCCATCTAAAATTAAATACAACCGGTTTGATGCAATAGCAGAAGGGTTTTTATTAAAAGCAATCCAAATAGCTTGGTTACTATTTAGGTAATTAAAACCAATACTTGGAATGGATTTGGGGCCAAACATGGCGTTTTTAATTAATCGATTATACGCTTCGGTATATCTGTATTTTAGTATGTTAATAGCACGTAAAGCGAAGTAAGCATTTTGTTGACTAATAGTATCGTTTTCTTCAGTTGAAATATAAAAGTTGTCATAATTATAAACGTGAAGCTTTTTGTTAAGTTCTGGAGCTTTTTGGTTAGTAATTAGGTTTTTTGAAAATATACTTAATGCATTAGGATGAATATAGCCCAGATAATGTAATGTCTTTTCATTAAAGGGAACTTCCATTTCAGATACTAATACACCATTATTTATTTGTGTTTTAATCTGCTTTTTAATTTTGTTTTCAATTTCAATTTCAGAAAAAAATTGTTGCTTAATTAAATTTGGGTTTAGCTCTTGTAAATTGTTGTCATGTAACTGTTTTTCGGGTAAGTTTAATTTGTTTTTACAAGATATTTGAACCAAAAAAAGAGGGAGGAGTATGAATAGAAGTTTTTTCATAATCAAGAATTATATTAAAAAATATCTTTTTGGAAACTCTTTGGTAAACTATTCTCTATACAAAAAGTAATTGTTTACCAAGTCTATGTAGTTCTGTTTTGCCTCGTCTTCAGTAAGGCTTTTTGCTTGGAATAAAGCATTGGTTTTAAAAGCGTTTATTATTTCTTTTTTGCTTTTAGGTCTTCCGTAGTCGTTAGTTGCTTTTTTGTAATAAGCATACAGCTTTAAAAGCGTGTCCGCTGGAAAAGGCTCGGTATGAGCATTTACAATATCAACAGCATCTTGAAATTCTATGTCTAATTCGTTACTACCCATTAATTTCTGCAATAACACTTTCGCCACCGCGAACTTTTTGGTTTAATTTTACTTTAATTTTGGTGTCTAATGGCAAGTATAAATCAACTCTTGAACCGAATTTTATAAATCCAGATTCACCACCTTGAATGGCTTTGTTGTCAACCTTTGCGTAATTCACAATACGTTTTGCTAAAGCTCCAGCAATTTGCCTGTGTAGTACTTTGCCGTAAGTTTCATTTTCTACAACAACGGTCGTGCGCTCATTTTCCTCGCTAGCTTTAGGGTGCCATGCTACTAAATATTTCCCAGGATGATATTTACTAAATACAACGTTTCCACCAATAGGGTAACGTGTAACATGAACATTTATTGGAGACATAAATACACTTACTTGTAAACGTTTATCTTTAAAATACTCCTTTTCAAAAACCTCTTCAATAACCACCACTTTACCATCTACTGGCGAAATGACTTGATTGTCATTTAGCTGAGTGTTTCTTTTTGGATTTCTAAAAAATTGTAAAATTAGAATTAAGAATACCAATAGGGTTATCATGATGATGGTTCTCAACCAAGCGACATCTAAAAAACTATCTACTAACAAAAAACCAGCAACAACAATAACAAGTGTGATGATTATAATTTTATGACCTTCTTTATGAAACATAGCTCAAAATTCTTAAAAATAAATATATAAATGGTGCCGTAAAAATAATACTATCTAATCTATCCAATAATCCACCATGACCAGGCATAATTACCCCACTATCTTTTACGTTTGCTTGTCTTTTAAATTTAGACTCAATTAAATCGCCTAATGTACCAAAAACACTAATAATGATACTTAAAATTAGCCAACTTGTAAAAGCTAAAGTTCCTGTAAAGGTAGCAATAAAATAACTTGCTACGCACGAAAAGAAAAGACCGCCAAGAAAACCTTCTACGGTTTTTTTGGGAGAAATAATTTCAAAAAGCTTTTGTTTACCAAAATTTTTACCAACTAGATATGCAAAAGAATCATTAACCCAAACTAAAATAAAAGCTCCTAATAAAATGTTAGGATTGTAATCTTCATAATAATTTGCTATTAAAATTAAAAAAACAAAGGCACTTGATAGATAAAAGGTTGTTAGCAAAAAGCCCTTAGTTGCAAAAAGAGGAATGTTTCTTCTGGAAAATAAATCTTTTATTAAAAACAACTCTACAAATATTGATAATACCATTAAAATTTGAGTGGCTTCGTTTAAACCTTGACTCGTTTTTAATACGGCTTGCCAATACCCGAAAATAGCATAAAGTATAATGAAAACAAAGTACGGAATATTACTTTTTAATTGAATAAGTTTTTTAAACTCACCAATACATATTAACCCAAAAACAAAAAAAAGAGCAATTAGTGCTTGCTCAAAACAAAGACAAATAAGTAATAATAAGACATAGATAAATCCAGAAATTGCCCTTGTGAGTGTTTCTTTCATTCTATAAGTCTTCTAAGAGTAAGAGATAGAGATTTTTTGCACTACTGCCATAACTTAAAAAATCTTTTTCGTCTCCAGATTTAAAATGCTTTATGGTTGTAATGTTAGTTGGGATTTTTTGCCTGTTTTTAGATTTAATACCACGTAAACCTTCACCAATGTTTTCAACCATTTGACTAGTTGTAGCAAAAACTATAAAGTTAATAGGTAATTCGGGAAGTTTTTTTTCAAAAATTTGTTTTGAAGAAATTAATAAAGAACCATCATCAGCAATCAAATTTTCACATGTTGTGATAAAAAATGTGGCTTCACTAATTTTTCTGGTAGGAAGTAAGTTTGAATTTTTAAATTTATCTTTTAATTCAGAATCCAGTAATAAAACCTGTTCTTCTTCCCAGTTATTTTCCTCAATAATATGAGCTAAATTTTTAAATATCTCATTTAAATTTTCGCAATACAAGAACTTACCGCCATTAGCCTTAAAGTTTATCGTAAACTTTTCATCTATTGGTAGCTTTATTTCTGGCATATATTTGCCACGATCATCAGATTTTAATTCTTCATCTGAACGTTCAGATTTTGAACCAAAAATTTTTCTAAAAAGACTCATTTAATGTATTGCTATTAACTGAAATTTTAATGAGGTTTTCCAAATATAAAAAATCTTAAATTAACCTTGCGATTAATTTAAGATTTTTATAAAATGCTTAACGAATTAAGATGTTTTGTATTATTCTTCTTCGTCTTTTTGAGTTTCTTTTGAGCTTAACGCGTGTTCTTTTTCAAAAGGACGTTTTCCAAATATTTTTTCAAGATTATCCTTAAAGATTACTTCTTTTTCTAACAATACTTCTGCAAGTTCGGTTAGCTTATCTTTATTGGCTTCTAATAATTTTATGGCTCGTTGATATTGTTTTTCAATAATATCTGAAATCTCTTTGTCAATTAATTCGGCTGTTTGTTCGCTATATGGTTTTGTAAATCCATATTCACTTTGTCCAGAAGAATCATAATATGTTAAGTTTCCTACCTTATCACTAAGACCATAAATAGTAACCATAGCTCTAGCTTGTTTAGTCACTTTTTCTAAATCGCTTAATGCTCCAGTTGATATTTTATCGAAAATTACTTTTTCTGCAGCACGCCCACCTAAAGCAGCGCACATTTCATCAAGCATTTGTTCTGGACGAACAATTAAACGTTCTTCTGGTAAATACCATGCAGCACCTAATGAGCGTCCACGAGGCACAATAGTAACTTTAACTAACGGAGCAGCATGTTCTAACATCCAACTTGTAACAGCGTGTCCTGCTTCATGAAAGGCTACAGCACGTTTTTCGCTAGGTGTTATAATTTTATTTTTCTTTTCAAGACCTCCAATAATTCTATCTACAGCATCAAGGAAATCTTGTTTGTCAACTGCTTTTTTGCCATTTCTTGCAGCAATTAAAGCGGCTTCATTACAAACATTTGCAATATCGGCACCTGAAAAACCAGGAGTTTGTTTTGATAAGAAATCTAAATCTAGATCTTTAGCTTTTTTCAAAGGCCTTAAGTGAACTTCAAAAATTTCTTCACGCTCACGAACGTCTGGTAAGTCAACAAAAATCTGTCTATCAAAACGTCCAGCACGCATTAATGCTTTATCAAGTATATCAGCTCTATTGGTAGCGGCTATTACAATTACGTTTGTATTTGTACCAAAACCATCCATTTCAGTTAATAACTGGTTTAGCGTGTTTTCGCGTTCATCGTTACTTCCAGACATAGCATTTTTACCTCTAGCTCTACCAATAGCATCAATTTCATCGATAAAAATAATTGATGGTGATTTTTCTTTTGCTTGTTTAAATAAATCTCTAACACGAGAAGCACCAACACCAACAAACATTTCGACAAAATCTGATCCAGATAATGAGAAGAACGGTACTTTTGCTTCACCTGCAACAGCCTTAGCTAATAGGGTTTTACCAGTTCCGGGAGGTCCTACAAGTAATGCGCCTTTTGGTATTTTACCACCAAGCGTTGTATATTTTTCAGGGAATTTTAAGAAATCTACAATTTCTTGTACCTCTTCTTTAGCACCTTCAAGCCCAGCAACATCTTTAAAACTCGTTTTTACTTCAGTATTTTGATCAAAAAGTTTTGCTTTAGATTTTCCTATGTTGAAAATTTGTCCGCCAGCTCCTCCACCAGCACCTCCAGACATACGGCGCATAATGAATATCCAAACACCTATTAACAAAATAAAAGGTAGAATACCCATTAATAAGTTACCCCAGTCGTTAGTCTCTGTATCGAAAGTTACAATAGGTTTAATAGCTAAATTGCTAGTATTTTCTTTTAATTGGTTTTCAAAATTTTGAAGATCACCAAACTCAAATCTATAGTTAGGTAGTTTTGTTGCGGATGGAATAAATGTTTGAGGTTTGGAGTTTTTATGAATCTCTTTTTCCTCAGCTTCTTTTGTTAAATATACTTTTGCTACACGTGTGTTTTTAACAATATCTATACGTTCTACATCACCTTCTTCTAAATACTTAAAAAAGTCTGAAGGGGTTGTTTTATTAGCATCTTGATAATTTGCACCACTAAATAATTGATACCCTATAAAAAGGGCAATTAAAATTCCATAAATCCAATACGGACTAAATTTTGGTTTATTATCTTTTAGGTTTTTCTTTTCGTTTGCCATTTTCTTTTTTTAGTAACTCGTTTCTATAACTGTTGTTTTTGCATCTCCCCAAAGGCTCTCAATATCATAATACTCTCTAATGTGTTTTTGGAACACATGTACTACAACATTTACATAGTCGATTAACACCCATTCGGCATTATCAGCTCCTTCAGTATGCCAAGGATTGTCTTTAAGTGTTTTACTTACTTTCTTTTGGATAGAATTAACAATAGCATTTACTTGCGTATTTGAAGTTCCTTCGCAAATAATAAAGTAATCGCAAACCGTGTTTTCAATTTCTCTTAAATCTAGAATATTAATCTCTTTTCCTTTAACATCTTCAATACCACTAATTATTACTGATATTAATTGGTCTGCGCTAATTTTTTCTTTCGCCATTAATTAAATTTAATTTGTGCAAAGTTATTATTTTTTTAGTTCTTTATACTTTAAATTAACCATAAGATTTTAGAGTATTATAATAACTTGTATATGCGTATAATCAAACTTGATGCCATCGATTCAACAAATAGCTACTTGAGAAAGCTATATGCTATTGAAAATATTGATGATTATACTGCAGTAATTGCAGAAAATCAAATAGAAGGCAGGGGGCAAATGGGGACTGATTGGAATTCTGAAGCCTATAAAAACCTTACGTTTAGTGTGTTTAAGGATTTATCTGGTTTTAAAATAGAAGCCCCGTTTTATATAAGTATGATTACAGCTTTATCAATTTTGAAAGCTTTAGAATCTTTTGGAATTCCGCGATTAAGTATAAAATGGCCTAACGACATTTTGTCAGCAGACAAGAAAATCTGTGGCGTTTTGATAGAAAATGTCATAAAACAAGGTTGTTTTAATGCATCCATTGTTGGAATTGGTTTAAATGTAAATCAAACTGAATTTGAAAATTTACCTAAAGCGTCCTCTTTAAAAATAATTTCAGGAAAGGAATTTGACTTAGATGAATTAACAATTACTATAATTGATAGAATGAAAGATTATTTTATGTTGTTGAAAAATGAAAAATATCATGACATAAAAGAAGCCTATGAAATGTACCTTTTTAGAAAAAATAAACCTTCAACATTTAAAGATGCTGAAGGCCGTGTGTTTTCTGGTTTTATAAAAAGTGTTTCTAAATCTGGACATCTTCAAGTATTGCTAGAAGACAATATTTTGAAGGCGTTTGATTTAAAGGAAATTACGCTTTTGTATTAAATAGCTTTTGGAATACTTGTAGCTAATGTTTCAATAAATTTACTAATTGGGCTTTTAATCATCATGGCCATCATAGGATTAAAATCTCCTGAGAAATCTAATTTCACTTCACTTGTAGTCCCATCAATCTCAATAATGTTAGCGATTAAAGCAAAATCTATTTTTCCACCAGCAGCACCCAAAACAATTTTATTTGGCGGGATAACTTCTTTCTTTTTTAATATAATTTCTGGCATACCTTTTAAAGCAAAAAGAAATTTGTCTTCACCTAAAACTTCAAACTTGCTAATGTTTTCTGGCATTAAAGATTCGAAGTTTTTTATATCAGACAAAAAGTTAAAGACTTCTTCTGGTGATTTGCTAACGTTAATTTTTGGAGATTCTAAATTCATAATACTGTTAAGTTGTTATTTGTTTGTTGTTGAGTTGAAGAGTATTGTTTGCGACTAAACGGCTTAACAACTCTACATCTTCACAAAAGTATATCAATTAGCGTTCCATTCACTCGGATTGGTATTCCACTCTGCTAACGTTTTTAATTCTTTTTCAGAAATGTAATTGGTTTCTAAAGCTTCTTCAAGTAAATTTTCATAATTACTTAAAGTATTTAAACGAATATTTTCTTTTTTGAAATTTTCATCAGCAACATCAAAACCATAGGTAAAAATGGCAACCATGCCTTTTACATTAATGTCAGCTTCTTTTAAAGCTTTAACGGCATTTAAGCTACTTTTCCCTGTGCTAATTAAATCTTCTACAACAACTACATTTTGCCCACTTTCTATAAAGCCTTCAATTTGGTTTTTACGCCCGTGTCCTTTGGCATCTGGTCTAACATATATAAAAGGTAGACCTAAATACTCGGCAACCAGAATACCAATACCTATTGCTCCTGTTGCTACACCAGCAATAACATCGGGTTTACCATATTCTTTTTCAATATGTTTACCCATTGTTTCTTTTATGTAATTACGAATAGGAGGGAATGATAATACAATTCGGTTATCACAATAAATTGGTGATTTCCATCCAGAAGCCCATGTAAATGGTTCTTTAGGGCTAAGTTTTATGGCATTAATCTGTAATAAAACTTCTGCGGTTTTTTTAGCTGTGTTTTTGTCAAAAATCATGTTACAAAATTACATATAAATTTAATTTAATTAGTTTTTAGAGGATTTATAATCATAATTTTTTTCAACATTCTGAAGATTAAATTGTTAAGGAATTGTGAGAATATAGTGTTAAAATAAGTAAATAACTACAAATGAATATGGTTTTTTCGATTAACGTCGTATAAATCATGTTTAAAAAAACTAAATAAAAGTTAAACAAAATAAATTTTGTTTAACTTTGCGTCACAAACTTTAAACAAGAAAGACATGAAAGCAATACTACTCAACCCAAAAACCAAAATGAAGTCTTTACTTTATTTAATTTTCCTATTAATAACGTTTCAATCCTATGCAGATTTTAGCTGTGGAGAAATTGAGGGATTTGAATTTGCTAATGGTCACGAATCAGTTAGCATAAATGATGGAGAAACTTATGTATTCGATGAGTTACCAGGACATTTTTACATTAATGCCGCTATACACGGCGATTCCCAAAGCGTTAAATTCACTGTGAAAAATTTAGATACTGGACAAAAATTTACAATTATAGAAAATTCCCTTCCCTACACTTTTCCAGCAGGTAATGGAGATTGGGATATAGGTGAGGGAACTTTTAAAGTAATCGCGTCCTTATATAAGTTTAATGGTGGTTTTGGATTATGTGAAACCAAGTCTATCACATTTACTTTAGGCGAAACTGCTTGTACCGCAGATGCAGGAACACTTCATGCAAATGAAAGCATGGTTACCTTAACGGGTGACTCAGCAATGATTAGCGCTACAGCGGATGGAAACATTAACGTTCCAGAAGGGTATAGCAGCATATTCGTATTAACTTCAGGTGAAGGCTTAGTGATAGAAGCGGTGAATACAACACCAGAATTCACAGTAACAAGCACAGGTTTATACACGATCCATACCTTAGTTTATGATGGCCGCGAAGATAGCGCCAACTACCTAGACTTAGGTATTGTAGACTTCGGAACGACCACAGGGGTGGATGTATTAACCGTTGTAACCAATGCAGGCTTATGTGCTGCATTAGATGTTGCAGGTGCACCAATTACGGTAGAATCATGTACCGCAGATGCAGGAACACTTCATGCAAATGAAAGCATGGTTACCTTAACAGGCGACTCAGCAATGATTAGCGCTACAGCGGATGGAAACATCAATATCCCAGAAGGGTATAGCAGCATATTCGTATTAACTTCGGGCGAAGGCTTAGTGATAGAAGCGGTGAATACAACACCAGAATTCACAGTAACAAGCACAGGTTTATACACGATACACACCTTAGTTTATGATGGCCGCGAAGATAGCGCCAACTACCTAGACTTAGGTATTGTAGATTTCGGAACGACAACAGGGGTCGATGTATTAACCGTTGTAAGCAATGCAGGCTTATGTGCTGCATTAGATGTTGCAGGTGCACCAATTACGGTAGAATCATGTAGAGCAGATGCAGGCACACTTCATGCAAATGAAAGCATGGTTACCTTAACGGGTGACTCAGCAATGATTAGCGCTACAGCGGATGGAAACATCAATATCCCAGAAGGGTATAGCAGCATATTCGTATTAACTTCAGGCGAAGGCTTAGTGATAGAAGCGGTGAATACAGCACCAGAATTCACAGTAACAAGCACAGGTTTATACACGATTCACACCTTAGTTTATGATGGCCGCGAAGATAGCGCCAACTACCTAGACTTAGGTATTGTAGACTTCGGAACGACAACAGGGGTCGATGTATTAACCGTTGTTACCAATGCAGGCTTATGTGCTGCATTAGATGTTTCAGGTGCACCAATTACAGTAGAATCATGTAGAGCCGATGCAGGAACACTTCAAGCAAATGAAAGCATGGTTACCTTAACGGGTGACTCAGCAATGATTAGCGCTACAGCGGATGGAAACATCAATATCCCAGAAGGGTATAGCAGCATATTCGTATTAACTTCAGGTGAAGGCTTAGTGATTGAAGCGGTGAATACAGCACCAGAATTCACAGTAACAAGCACAGGTTTATATACGATTCACACCTTAGTTTATGATGGCCGCGAAGATAGCGCCAACTACCTAGACTTAGGTATTGTAGACTTCGGAACGACAACAGGGGTCGATGTATTAACCGTTGTAAGCAATGCAGGCTTATGTGCTGCATTAGATGTTTCAGGTGCACCAATTACAGTAGAATCATGTACAGTAGATGCAGGAACACTTCATGCAAATGAAAGCATGGTAACGTTAACAGGCGACTCAGCAATGATTAGCGCCACAGCCGATGGGAATATTAACGTTCCAGAAGGGTATAGCAGCATATTCGTATTAACTTCGGGCGAAGGCTTAGTGATAGAAGCGGTGAATACAACACCAGAATTCACAGTAACAAGCACAGGTTTATACACGATACACACCTTAGTTTATGATGGCCGCGAAGATAGCGCAAACTACCTAGACTTAGGTATTGTAGACTTCGGAACGACAACAGGGGTCGATGTATTAACCGTTGTAAGTAATGCAGGCTTATGTGCTGCATTAGATGTTGCAGGTGCACCAATTACAGTAGAATCTTGTACAGTAGATGCAGGAACACTTCATGCAACTGAAAGCATGGTTACCATAACAGGCGACTCAGCAATGATTAGCGCCACAGCCGATGGGAATATTAACGTTCCAGAAGGGTATAGTAGCATATTCGTATTAACTTCAGGCGAAGGCTTAGTGATAGAAGCGGTGAATACAACACCAGAATTCACAGTAACAAGCACAGGTTTATATACGATTCACACCTTAGTTTATGATGGCCGCGAAGATAGCGCCAACTACCTAGACTTAGGTATTGTAGACTTCGGAACGACAACAGGGGTCGATGTATTAACCGTTGTAAGTAATGCAGGCTTATGTGCTGCATTAGATGTTGCAGGTGCACCAATTACAGTAGAATCTTGTACAGTAGATGCAGGAACACTTCATGCAAATGAAAGCATGGTTACCTTAAAAGGCGACTCAGCAATGATTAGCGCTACAGCGGATGGAAACATCAATATCCCAGAAGGGTATAGCAGCATATTCGTATTAACTTCAGGTGAAGGCTTAGTGATAGAAGCGGTGAATACAACACCAGAATTCACAGTAACAAGCACAGGTTTATACACGATACACACCTTAGTTTATGATGGCCGCGAAGATAGCGCAAACTACCTAGACTTAGGTATTGTAGACTTCGGAACGACAACAGGGGTCGATGTATTAACCGTTGTAAGTAATGCAGGCTTATGTGCTGCATTAGATGTTGCAGGTGCACCAATTACAGTAGAATCTTGTACAGTAGATGCAGGAACACTTCATGCAACTGAAAGCATGGTTACCATAACAGGCGACTCAGCAATGATTAGCGCCACAGCCGATGGGAATATTAACGTTCCAGAAGGGTATAGTAGCATATTCGTATTAACTTCAGGCGAAGGCTTAGTGATAGAAGCGGTGAATACAACACCAGAATTCACAGTAACAAGCACAGGTTTATATACGATTCACACCTTAGTTTATGATGGCCGCGAAGATAGCGCCAACTACCTAGACTTAGGTATTGTAGACTTCGGAACGACAACAGGGGTCGATGTATTAACCGTTGTAAGCAATGCAGGCTTATGTGCTGCATTAGATGTTGCAGGTGCACCAATTACGGTAGAATCATGTAGAGCCGATGCAGGAACACTTCAAGCAAATGAAAGCATGGTAACGTTAACAGGCGACTCAGCAATGATTGGCGCTACAGCCGATGGGAATATTAACGTTCCAGAAGGGTATAGTAGCATATTCGTATTAACTTCAGGCGAAGGCTTAGTGATAGAAGCGGTGAATACAACACCAGAATTCACAGTAACAAGCACAGGTTTATACACGATACACACCTTAGTTTATGATGGCCGCGAAGATAGCGCCAACTACCTAGACTTAGGTATTGTAGACTTCGGAACGACAACAGGGGTCGATGTATTAACCGTTGTTACCAATGCAGGCTTATGTGCTGCATTAGATGTTGCAGGTGCACCAATTACAGTAGAATCATGTACCGCAGATGCAGGAACACTTCATGCAAATGAAAGCATGGTTACCTTAACGGGTGACTCAGCAATGATTAGCGCTACAGCGGATGGAAACATCAATATTCCAGAAGGGTATAGTAGCATATTCGTATTAACTTCAGGCGAAGGCTTAGTGATAGAAGCGGTGAATACAACACCAGAATTCACAGTAACAAGCACAGGTTTATACACGATCCATACCTTAGTTTATGATGGCCGCGAAGATAGCGCCAACTACCTAGACTTAGGTATTGTAGATTTCGGAACCACCACAGGGGTCGATGTATTAACCGTTGTTACCAATGCAGGCTTATGTGCTGCATTAGATGTTGCAGGTGCACCAATTACAGTAGAATCATGTAGAGCCGATGCAGGCACACTTCATGCAAATGAAAGCATGGTAACGTTAACAGGCGACTCAGCAATGATTAGCGCTACAGCCGATGGGAATATTAACGTTCCAGAAGGGTATAGTAGCATATTCGTATTAACTTCAGGCGAAGGCTTAGTGATAGAAGCGGTGAATACAGCACCAGAATTCACAGTAACAAGCACAGGTTTATACACGATTCACACCTTAGTCTATGATGGCCGCGAAGATAGCGCCAACTACCTAGACTTAGGTATTGTAGATTTCGGAACCACCACAGGGGTCGATGTATTAACCGTTGTTACCAATGCAGGCTTATGTGCTGCATTAGATGTTGCAGGTGCACCAATTACAGTAGAATCATGTAGAGCCGATGCAGGCACACTTCATGCAAATGAAAGCATGGTAACGTTAACAGGCGACTCAGCAATGATTAGCGCTACAGCCGATGGGAATATTAACGTTCCAGAAGGGTATAGTAGCATATTCGTATTAACTTCAGGCGAAGGCTTAGTGATAGAAGCGGTGAATACAACACCAGAATTCACAGTAACAAGCACAGGTTTATACACGATCCATACCTTAGTTTATGATGGCCGCGAAGATAGCGCCAACTACCTAGACTTAGGTATTGTAGACTTCGGAACCACCACAGGGGTCGATGTATTAACCGTTGTTACCAATGCAGGCTTATGTGCTGCATTAGATGTTGCAGGTGCACCAATTACAGTAGAATCATGTAGAGCCGATGCAGGCACACTTCATGCAAATGAAAGCATGGTAACGTTAACAGGCGACTCAGCAATGATTAGCGCTACAGCCGATGGGAATATTAACGTTCCAGAAGGGTATAGTAGCATATTCGTATTAACTTCAGGCGAAGGCTTAGTGATAGAAGCGGTGAATACAACACCAGAATTCACAGTAACAAGCACAGGTTTATACACGATCCATACCTTAGTTTATGATGGCCGCGAAGATAGCGCCAACTACCTAGACTTAGGTATTGTAGACTTCGGAACGACAACAGGGGTGGATGTATTAACCGTTGTAACCAATGCAGGCTTATGTGCTGCATTAGATGTTGCAGGTGCACCAATTACGGTAGAATCATGTAGAGCCGATGCAGGAACACTTCATGCAAATGAAAGCATGGTAACGTTAACAGGCGACTCAGCAATGATTGGCGCTACAGCCGATGGGAATATTAACGTTCCAGAAGGGTATAGTAGCATATTCGTATTAACTTCAGGCGAAGGCTTAGTGATAGAAGCGGTGAATACAACACCAGAATTCACAGTAACAAGCACAGGTTTATACACGATCCACACCTTAGTTTATGATGGCCGCGAAGATAGCGCCAACTACCTAGACTTAGGTATTGTAGATTTCGGAACCACCACAGGGGTCGATGTATTAACCGTTGTAAGTAATGCAGGCTTATGTGCTGCATTAGATGTTGCAGGTGCACCAATTACAGTAA